>NZ_JBQHWS010000213.1:0-3534 GCF_052063845.1 Blautia sp. HCP3S3_D9 | reverse complement strand
AGTGGAAGCAGAAAGTATCGCTTATATTGTCTGCAACCATTTTGGTCTGGATACTTCAGAATATTCGTTTACCTATATCGCCAGCTGGTGCGAGAGCAGGGATATGAAGGCACTGAAAGCGTCTATGGATACCATCCGAAAAACATCGGCAGAGATCATTGGGAACATTGAGGAGCAGATGCATGAAATTGAGATGGAAAGACCGATCAGAGAAACATTTCATAGAGAGGATGTCATCTTGTATCTTTCAGGCAGTATGGGTTCGGAATATAGTTATAATCTGGTTGAAAATATGACAGCAGAACAGGTGCAGGAGAATGTAAGGGAATATGTTACTTTACTGGAACAGAAAGAACTTTCAGAGGATGAGAAACCACTGGAAGAATTTTTGGAGGACAGAGGTGCAGCAATCACAGTATTGTATGCAAGTGATGGAGTGGGAGAAAATTATCCGATTCACTTTTTTGATGCAGCGTATGATGCAGATACAGGCAGTGCTTATTTTTCAGAGCTGACACCGAAAGAACAGGCAGAAATGCTGGTGGAAAAAGCAGAATTTCCGAGAACGATTTTTACAGAAGAAGAGAAAGCATTTGTAACGGAATATGCAGAAACCTTTCCTGGACAGGTAGAAAGACTGAATGATCTTGTCTGGGATATGCGGGAATCTTATGAGGAAGCCGGTACAAAATTAGTACATGAAGTGATCCAGGCTGCGAGGGCAAACTTTCCAACCAAAGAACTTTCAGAAGAAAGGGAAAGTACCATGCAGTATGCCCATAGACTGGTTGAAGCTGCAGAAACCGCCAGCCATGAGAATTTTACGGAATCACAAAGAAATCTTATCGTAAATTTTGCTTATAAGATGGATGACCGGGACGAAGTTTTGGGACTGGTAAACCGTATGCTGACAGCGAATCGGGGTGACCGAAGTGAAGTTATGAGAAGTCTTGTGCATGAGACAGAGGCACAGATGGATAACTTTCCAGATGGAAGGATCGGTTTTACAGAAATGCACGAAGCAGGAATCCGACTGGAACACATGTATCCTCTTGAAAAAAGCAGGGCAGTAGAATTGTATCGTGAAGGTGCAGAAGTTTTTATATTACATGGAAATCCAGACAATCCAGAGCAGGCAGGACAGATTCTTGCAGAAACAGAAAATGCGATCCTGGGGCATGACGGTATCTTTGGTATTACGGAAACGGAATGGGAAGTACATAAAGAAAGAGAAGCAGCGATAGCCAGACAGGAAAAACTGGAACAGGATAGTGCAGAAAAGATTGATGAAACCTTACTTCTTCATGGAGAAAGCGGTCGTTTTGCAGTCTATCAGATGGATACGGGTGGAGAGCATACTTATCAGTTTATGGGGGTTGAATCGGCTCAAAAGTTAGGCTATAGCATTGATGGAAAAGACTACAGGATGGTGTATGCGGCTCCATGGACACCAACGGTCACATTAGATGATATTTTTGAGAGATTTAATATCAACCGCCCAAACGATTTTCATGGACATTCCTTATCGGTAAGCGATGTCATAGTTATAAACCGGACGGCGGAAACAAAGGCTTATTATGTGGATTCTTTCGGCTTTGAGGAACTTCCGGACTTTGTACAGCAGAGAATGGAGATACTGGAAAATAATCATACCAGAGCCTATCCCCCAGTCTATAAAGGAACACTTGCTCAGGCAATGGAAGAACGGGATGTAGATGCCTATCTGGATTCCAGAAAGTTAAATATTGATTGTAAGAAAGCAATCGAGGAAGCAATCGCATTAAATTTTGATGGACTGCATTTAAAGGAAGATGCCGCAACACAGGTGCTGGAACAGTTTGGAGAAGAACGTATGACGTTTGTTATGGCAAATACGCTCCGGGAACTTTCTTATGATGGCAGATTTTCCAGACAGAACAAAGACTGGGCAGAGCATATCGAAATCCCGGAAAATATCAATCAGGGAAAGAATCTGAATCAGGATTATGTGATAGAAAGCCACCCGGCGGTGTTAGATGGATTTATTGATATGGCAAGGGCAGAGATCCGTATGCAGAAGATTGAACAGGCATTGGATGAAGCGGAAGTCACCATTACAGAAGATACCAGAGGATTTGAAGCAGATGGACATGCAGGAACCTGGCATACGGTAGATGAAAGAGAGTATGCAGGGGAGAAGTTTTTCTTCATGGAACATGATGAGTATGGCTCAGATGTGGCAGGGATTATCGTATCGGAACATGGTCAGCTTGTAGCCGAAGATCTCTGGAATGGGTATGATGCCGGAGCATTGGAAGCCATTTCAGAGTATCTGCAGGAGAAAGGAATTTCTGTGGAAGAACTTATGCCGGAACTGGAACCGGATGAACTGGCATATAAGATTGACGATAGGTATTTTGCAATCCAGAGAACAGAGGAAGGCTATGATTATACCTTTTATGCTTTGGATTACGATGAGATCGACGGTGGTGCTTATGACAATCCTGATATTTCTATGCGGCAGGCAATGGAAGATATTCTGGAAGATGAAGATATGTCCCTGGAAAATGCAGTTCTCGTTGATTATGAGGATTTGATGGCAGAAGTGGAAGAAGCAGGCGAACGACAGATGCAGCTGGCACAGTTATTAAAGAATTGTCCACCAAGTATTTTCGAGGACTATGACCGGGAAAGAGCAGTGGATACCTGTGAGGGAATTGCAATGCAGTTTACTAAGAGCAAAGGGTATCTGACTGTACAGGCTACAGAAGAAGGTTATTTTTATATTTTTTATGATTCTGACCTGCATGAAATCCATTCCAATGATTATGACGATTCCAAAGTATCTGTTCAGAAAGCTACTTATGAAATCCTGAAAAGTGAAAGAATGGATGATATGGAGTGCGTCAAAGTAGACTATAAAGAATTTGAGGCAATGACCATCCAACATTCAAAGGATTTACTACAGGCAGGTGAGCTTCGTGCGACTTCTGAGATTGGAAGAGATGAGGTTGCATTAAATGGTCTTAGCAGGGCAGAAGTGGAACGGGGTGTCTTGTATCATGCACAGGGGATTCTGGAAGAAATGGGACTGGAAAATGAAGTAGAGCTGCTTGCTGCAAGGGTGCATGGTTCCAGAAGCAGAGAGGAACTTTACAGAAATGATTCTGACCTTGATGTAGTGCTTTCTTATCGTGGCAATATCCGGGAGGATAGTTTCTTTAATGAATTAAATGCTCATGGTATAGCAATGGCAGGTATTAAGGTGGACATCAATCCTATCGCAGAAGAAAGAATTACTCTGGCAGAGTATATGAGGGAGTCCGAAGCCTATCTTGATCAGCAGGAGATCAAAAAGCTGGCAGTGGATTTAGATAATTTCAGCTATGAATATGATCCTTACGAATATAAAGATACCGTTGAGAACAGGGAAGAACAGGTAGAGAAAATCACAGAGGACATTTTGAATCAGAAAACAGGGTGTTTAAAGGACTGGCTGGTTGAAGTATCGGAAGAATCTGATATAGACAGTGATGTGCTAACTGCCCGGTCATT
>NZ_JBQHWS010000212.1:0-3579 GCF_052063845.1 Blautia sp. HCP3S3_D9 | reverse complement strand
ACCTCTTCCTCTTCTATTTCCTCCACATCTGACATATCTACTACGGTCGGTTCTGCCACTGCCTTCGTATCCAAGAAATCAAACATGGTCATCTGGTGCCCTGACGGTTCTGTAAAGGATGGTTCTGCTTCCGGTGTCGGGAATATCGTATAGGTTCCTTCTGCATACTGATGAAGTTCCGAAAGAAGTTCTGTTTTTTGCTGATAGTTTGTCCCATACGCTTCAAAATCCAATGGCAGAGCTGCCAATGCTGCATCCATCTTCTGTAACAGTTCCTCTGTCTGCTCTGGATTCTCTAAAACTTCTACCATTTCTTTTCCTGGTTTTTCCCAGAAGAAATCATCCGTAAATGGTCTGTCTATCTCTTCTGGAAGACGGTCATAAAAGCGGAGTACCTTATTTGCCATCTGTTCCCGTTCATATTCCGGCATACAAGCATAATCTTCGGCCTGCAGGAACTGGTCATTCTTTATCAGATAAGCTACTCTGTTTGCAACTTTATTCCAGGACAATAAAATTGACGTATCTCATACATATCATCGCATCACCAACCTGCCAGCTGGCTTCGGTCAGTGCTTTTTCGCAGCATTACAGACTGAACTAAAAATCTTGGTTTTGTCTTATAATCCTATAGCGGCATCTTCCTCGTGCTCTCTGCATGAAATGTCACGTCAGTTATTATTGGATATTCAGTTATCATGGTTCATTTTTGGAAGTCCTTTAACTCCCTCTAATTACTAAAGTCAAATGACTTTGGCAGATGCAAAAGATTTTGAAAAATTTATTAAAAAAATTTATTCATATACATTTCACGCATCTTATTAAGAGTGGATTTCAGCTTGTATGACAGCATCTGTCTGGAAATCCCCATAATCTCTGCCATCTGTGTCTGTGTCTTATTTTCAAAGAAAATGCCATAAATAATCATGCGTTCCTCGGTATTCAGCTGATTGATCACTTTATGAATATCCTGCTGTTCCATTTTCGTCAGTACACTGTGCTCCACATCACAGTTCAGATCCGGGAAATCCTCAATCATGAATCCTTCCCCATCAATAGACTGTCCACTGTAAGGTACCTCCCGCAGCATCTTATCCACGACTTCCCCCAGCTCGTTCTTAATCTCAACTTTTTTTGCCTTGCTACTTCTGTAAAAATTATTCATCGCATACGCAACTTCTTTTGTAATCTCGACATAAAAAAGAATAAAAAAAAGAAGAGCTTAATGCCCTTCGATTTCAATGCCTATTTCATTAGTCTACCAAAGCTCTGACCGCATTTAAAATTCTTTTCTGCTCGTCCTTTGGCAATTTCCCTATCATATCAGATAATTCATTGGTAACACCTGTGACAGAATGTGTCACAACATCTATCAGTAGCGCATCAGCCGATACATCAAGTGCATTGGCAATTGCTACAAAGGTATCCAACTTTGTTACTTTCAGTCCTCTTTCTATCACACTGACATGTGTTGTACTTAAATTTACCAGCGCCGCCAGTTCTTCCTGTGTAAGATTTTTTGCTTCTCTTGCTGCTTCGATTCGCTGACCAACCGCTTTTAAATCCATCGTAGCACCTCCTTCAGAACGATAATTCGGTCTAAAATTAGTATACTGATGGATAATTAAAAGATACAGAATCCGCAAATCAAGTTATAGTTCTATAGAACTAGTTTTCACTTTTTATACATGCAACACACAAAAAAAGCCACCAGAAGAATTAGTATCCCCTGGTAGCTCCATTAAAATTTATCATTTGTTAATGTGCAACACTCATGCTCTCGTCAATCCATTTCTGTACCATTTGAGCACTTACATTAAGATAGTGGGCTATTTTATCAACTTTCATTCCATCCGCAGCCATGGATAATGCTGAGGCTTTTGCTTTTTTCAGCTCACCACTTTCAATACCTTCACTATAAATCTGTTCCATTTCACGGCACATGAATTCCACCCCTTTCTGTGTTTCCTTCAATTCGTATACTCTGTCAGCAAGTATCTTACTGTGCATATCTTCTGCATTCTTACAGTGAAGATCATGCATCAGTCTGCCTAATTCTGTATCCTCTTGTTTCTTAGAATTTACATAAATAATATGAGCTTCATCTTTGAAATTCTCACTGACTTCTTCGATTTTTCTGTCTACATGATAAATCGGAAGTCCATAGCCAAGTGTATCATCTCTGGTGATAAAAATCACGTAGCTTTCCGGAAGGTCATCAAAATCCTGTCCCGGGTTTAATGTGTTCATATCCATTAAACCACTATGATATCTTGCTCGTTTGGAGATGCCCCTTCATTATCCTGTTGGATTTCTATATCCATCTGCTTGCCTTCAGAGTCTCTGGCAACACAGTCCAGAATAGCTGAACGTCCCTGTAAATTCTTATAGTCCTTTTGAAGAACCTGATCAATCACTTTCAGATCCTTTTTATCCATAATTACCTGCAGAACATATTCTGTACATTCCCGTTTCTTGAATACATTCCGCATAAACACATCGCTCATGATGGTAAGGTCTTTCAAGATACCCTTGTATCTTTCGTAACGTGTTTCCAATTCTTCTATTTTCACGATTTCTTCTTTCGCCACGTCCATTCTCGCCTCCATTCTTTGCTATGTCAGGATAGGTTCCTAAATGTCTCCTATCCCAATTTCATCTTAACATCAAAACCAACTTTTCACAAGCCACTATTTTATCCTACACCACTTGAAAACAATAATTTCCAATCAGCTTCGTCCAACTATTATATTTATTCTTTTCACACACCTTTCGGCAAATTTCATTTTCCATCAACACACAGAACATCTTATCATAATCAAATGCCCAAATAGCACCATTCACATGGTTCTCCACTGCTTTCTGATCTATGCTCTTTAAGCGTGTGACCATTTTTTCAATTTCTCCATTTCCCAAGTTACCGATATTTTTACAGATAAACCGAAAGAAATTCAACGTTGCATATTCGTCATGCCAGTGGAACTCCTCTGGATTGTTTTTAATTTTACTGGCTCGCTGCTGTTCTTTGATTATCTGAGCAGCTACACCTTTCATCGAATCTTCGTATCTCATATTACTCACCTACTCTTCCTCCACGCCCAGTGACGGTTTAAATCTATTATCCTTTGCCTGCGGTACCACGATCTCATAAAAATAAAATCCTAAATATCCAAGTGCCTGCTTCTTCATTTTATAAAAAGAAGTCCTGCCTATTCCTAATTCCTGCTGTACTTCCACATCTGTCTTATTATCATCATCACACTAACTGGCGGTCTTTCAGACCAGTTCGCTTTCCCCATGATTTTGATGGGAAGCAATTACTTACTACAACTTGCAGAAGCGGATATCCAAAAGGCATTGTGGGAGCTACCTTTGCTGACCGGAATCCATCTTCTTATGTAAAACCTGCAGGAATATAAAGGGAAAGTGACTATCCCTGCCGGTTAATAATCATTAATCTTCTAACAATACACCACTTTACAACTTTTTGAATAAAAAATATCGTACAGGGACTTTCTGATGTATAATAAGTTTGCGACAACTATTACAAAGGAAAGTGACCCTGTACGACAAACTCAT
>NZ_JBQHWS010000211.1:0-3593 GCF_052063845.1 Blautia sp. HCP3S3_D9 | reverse complement strand
CTGCTATAGCTTTCAGAATATCTTCATCATCAGCAAACCTCCGCTGAAACTTCATCATCTGTTTCCAACAATTAGCTGCGGAACGATAATCATTTCTACGCAGCCAAAGCAGCATTAATCTAGCATAATTTTCTGTACACCAAGTTGCAATATAACCATTTTCTGCAATTTTATCAGCAATTTGATTATACTTATCCATTAAATTGGCAGTCTGTTGTGTTAATTCTGCATTATGAACACCGATAAAAAATGCATCCCACACCTCTTCTATACATTCACATACCACATCATTGTCCAGTCTATCTGTAATATAATCAGCACTTCTCAATCCGAGTGTATACAATCGATCCAGTTCACCTCTGTCGGTCAATACGATGCCTATATCCTTCCAGACCTCCATTTCATAGGCACAAATAATCTCTGGCGCTTGAGATACACACAGGTTGTCTGCAATTTGCTCAAAATTATTCAAGTTCTTTGCTGCAAGAATAACAAAAATCCATTGTCCGAATCTGTCACGCTCATCCTCTAACGGAGCGAACTCCATTTCCATATATGATTTTTTGTCTGGAAAATCTTCTATTGCGTGCAGCAAGAACATATCAAACTGTGTGACTGTTCCCAATCTTGCGGCTTGAGAAAATCCAATCCACTCATACTTCGGAATATAATAATCCACAAGAAATTCTTTTATAATGTCAGGGTACTCTGGGTCGATTATAGTAAGAAGCTTTGAGCATCCTTTTTCATCAAGTCTTAAATATTTTGGATCATTAGCACGTCTTAGTATTTCTTCCTGAATCTCCTCCCGTGTAGAAACCTCATCCATTTCATAATCATGCGCATATTCCTGATAAACAAACAAATCTGAAAAATCCGTCTGCTTCTTTCCGGGACGTTGACTTGCATTGATATACTGCTGAAGATTTTGTGCCGCCTGTTGATAAATTCCTTGGTCATCATCCAGGCATACTAAAACCGATGCTGAAGCTAATGCAAGCAATTTAACATAATCCTTCAGCAAGTTTGAATGATTATCGAGGCACAACAGCCACCTGTCCTCTTCTCTCTTTAAGAAAGCCGCCAACATCTCATCAAGGCTGGTGACACTGATGCATCCATCCTTATAAATCCACAGTTCAGTGTATACAGCTACAAACAGTGGTCTATCACACTCTTCTTTCAACGCAGTCTTAAAATTGCTATATATTTGATCCGCCGTATCCGGCAGTACAGAGGAGTATTTTACTTTTGTGTCATCATCTGCCACATTATTTAAATATGCCTCAAGATACACATTTATAAATTCTAATTCTTCCTTTTCTGAAAGTTCAGAAATGACTAAAGGCGAAAGGGTAGTTTTATTGTTATACGAACACTCCTGAAACCAAAGCCTCGTTTGCATATCCATTTTTCCAACAATTCGGTCATACCAGTTGTTTTCATTATTCTGATATCTTCTGTCAACAAAAAGGAGACGGAGTTTAAATCTACTGTATTCAAAGCGCTCGAACAACGTAGTCACAATAGTAGCACACTTATCTTCATTGCCTAACACATAATCAATTACAATGACCGTATCAGAAAATGGTTTAAATTCTCTGTATCTTTCAACGTCAACATCCGTCTTGGCAAAAAAGCCAAACCAATTATTGGAAAGCTGCTTGAGCCATTGATATACTAACCGGCTCTTCCCAATGCCTCCCTTTCCTACTAGCGACCACCACAGCAATTCTTTATCTGCTGAACAAAACTTATTTAACTCAACCAGTTCTTTTTCTCTTCCTACAAATTTGCAGAACTCATTTAAATAATGCAGACGATATGATGCTGTAAATGACTTTCTGGTTTTTACATATGGGTTTACTCTAATAATTCCTGAATCTCTATACCGTGTGCGAATCCGATAATTTGCCATGTCTTCAACGGCATTAGATAAATCACTGTATTCCATTCCATAGCAAACCGGTATCACATTAGATCCTAAATCTGACAAATCATCTCCTGCTTTATGCAGATAAAAATATGGAATATTTAAGTGAAGCTGCTTCGAAGCAAATGACATAAACCCCTTCAGATTTGGATCATCCACGGTTGCTCCACAGCCAAGTATAACCAATGTGCACGTACTGATAAGGTTCTGGATAAACTGTGCGCCCTGATTCGCTATGACATCTTCGTACTGTTTTTGATCAGCAACTATATCGTCCGTATTTGTGGCAGCATCATAAATACCATGAAGGTGAATTACACTCATCTCTGCCTGCCCGCTCAACATCTGAACTATTTTTCCCGGCATATTATATGTATAATAACCCAGACCGGTAACTTCCTCCAGAAGCTTATCATAGTTCGTTGTCGCAAAATAATCCCCGCAGCGCACAAATAAAGCAAGGGCATTCGCCAACTTTTTATTCTGTACTCTGAGACTGCCAATCGTAGAGTCCATATAAGCCGTATAATTTCCATTTTTTCTCAATGCTTCTATCAAAAAGCTTGCTGCGTCAATCAGTTCGGATGCACTATAAGAACCGAATCTTCTATCCAATTCCTCCGCTTCGACATCAGAAAGATAAGCTTTGCCTTCCTTAAGCCAACCAACCCACCCTTTTGCATGATCACCAAGTGAAACAGACAAACCTGCACCACAAAGGAATATAATAGGTCTCCCTTGAGAAAGAGCACTTTCAAATTTGGGATAATCCGATATTTTCATAAACTATTCTGCGAGTTTCGTTTGCACACATATGCAATGCGCAGTAATACCTCGCGACCTCCCTTCTCACAATATTTATGTACAGAACTTATTTTATCGAAGTCTGACTCCTTTTATGTCAAGGCTGTTGACTTGGATGACTACCGCACAGCTTGTGCGGTGAATAAATCATTTTTAACTTTATACTTTTTTAAGAAAGTTTATAGGATTTTGGGTTCCCCTGTCATCACAAAGAACAATCTGTTCCATCGTTTTAACATGAACCGTGAACTTCCTGAAAAAGTAACACTCAAATTGCCCTTTTCTCATCAAAACAGTCCAAAATCTAATTTATTTCGCCCTCAGAACAGATAAATGCCATGATCTCTTCATATGTTTTTGTACTGTTTTCAACAGCTTTAAGCAGTTCTTTTTTCTTCTCTTCGTTCCTTTTTGCATAAAGATCTTTCAGTTTCATCATTTCGGAATCATACTTTTCTTTTACTTTTAATACCGTCTCTTCCTGCTTCTTTATCTGCTCTTCTAAAGATATCATTTTTCTCGGTCTTGCCATATATTATTTCCTCTCTTCTGCATATTTTTCAAGCAGTCTGCTCAATCCTACAGCTTTGTCCTGTATCTGGTCTGCATCCATATCAAATGCTTTTAAGATTATTTTCTGGGTTGCTGTTACTGCATGATCCATACGATATTTTCCATCTGTCTGACGGACCAGTTCTATCTTTTCCAGTTCACGAATCGCTGCCGGAACGGTCATATAATTCGGCTTTTTGTCAAGTTTTTCCACTTCATCTTTCAGCACGACATACATCCTGCTCCTTACTATCAGCGCTACAAATTCCACAAAGATCTTCGCATTTGCAGCCTCATCTGACTG
>NZ_JBQHWS010000210.1:0-3664 GCF_052063845.1 Blautia sp. HCP3S3_D9 | reverse complement strand
CCTTCTTTCGTAAATGTTGCAAATGTTTGTTTTGGCACTTTCATTATACAACACATGGAATCGAGGTGTCTTTCTTTTATGCAAAATCACGAACTTGCTCATTTATAGTTCATATAATAATCAGGAGAAGAATTATGATCATCGAACCAAAAGTAAGAGAATATATCTGTACAACCGCACATCCACAGGGATGCGCAGAAAGTGTACGCAATCAGGCAGATTACGCCTGTAAGCAGGGAACAGTAAACGGAACAAAAAAAGCACTGATCATCGGATGCTCTACAGGCTACGGTCTTGCATCACGCATCTGCGCTTTGGAGAACTGCGGTGCAGACACACTGGGTATTATGTTTGAACGCCAGGCAAATGGCAGAAGAACAGCAACACCGGGATGGTACAATACAGCAGAGTTTCACCGTCTGGCAGCAGAAAAAGGTGCTTATGCCAAGACCATCAACGGAGATGCGTTTTCAAAGGAAATCAAAGAGAAAGCCATTGAACTGATCAAAAAAGACCTAGGAAAAGTAGACTTGGTAGTCTACAGTCTGGCAGCACCGAGACGTACAGATGCTAACGGCAAAATCTGGTCATCCTGTCTGAAAACCACAGGCGAAGCTTTCACAGAGAAGAGCCTTGATTTGCGAAATAATGAGATTATAGAAAAGACAGTAGGTCCGGCTACTGAAGAAGAGGTTTTAAGCACAGTGAAAGTTATGGGAGGCGAAGACTGGGCAGACTGGATTGATGCGCTGAAAGCAGCAGATGTACTGACTGGGAACGCAGTAACCGTA
Organism: Blautia sp. HCP3S3_D9; assembly: GCF_052063845.1. Taxonomy (NCBI): domain Bacteria; kingdom Bacillati; phylum Bacillota; class Clostridia; order Lachnospirales; family Lachnospiraceae; genus Blautia; species Blautia sp. HCP3S3_D9. The sequence continues at coordinate 2,873 of NZ_JBQHWS010000210.1, read as the reverse complement.
GCATATTCTTACATTGGACCTGAACTTACTTATCCAATTTACTATCACGGAACCATCGGAACTGCAAAACAGCATTTACAGAAAACAATGTCTGAGATCAACCAGGCACACCCGGATGTCCGTGCGGTAATCTCAGTAAATAAAGGCCTCGTAACTCAGGCAAGTGCAGCAATTCCGGTTGTGCCGTTGTATTTCGCAATCCTCTATAAAGTAATGAAAAAAGCCGGAACCCATGAAAACTGCATTCAGCAGATTGCCAGACTTTTCACTCAGAAACTCTATGCACCAACAGGCTTCCAGACAGATGAGAACGGCTTCATCCGCATGGACGACTACGAACTGACACCTGAGATTCAGGAAGAAGTAAGGAGATGTTGGAAGGCAGTTACTACACATACGGTAAATGAGTATTGTGACATTGACGGCTACTGGGAAGATTTCTATCATATGTTCGGATTCCATTATAGTGATATTGACTATACACAGGATGTGGATGCGAGTGTGGAAATTGATGGAATTGTAATGTAAAATTGCTATAAAAAAATTCTCTCCGGGAAATATTTATGAATGTTCATAGATATTTCCCGGAGAGAATTCTTTATATTACAGTGCCGGGGTGAAATGATACTGATCTGTTTTATTTTTTGTACCAGAATTTTTGGCATTTAACACTTATTTTTTTGGGTGTATCAGCCATTTTACCAACATAAATTTTCAGTGTTTTTGTTTTTCCAGGTTTCAGGGTTCCGCTAAAAGATTTGGTGAGAATGACATCTTCGTTATTGGCGGTAGTAAATTTCAGTTTTGCTTTTGTGACGGGATATGCGGATTTATTGGTAAACTTTACATAAAAATAAGTTTTCTGTGAGCCTGGATAGTAATTATATTTGGCTACACTGACTTTCAATTGATTTACTGTGGGTTTGGGTATATTTTTATACACTGTAAAAAGTGTAGTATGCTTCTGACCGTTGTATAATGCAGTGATAATAGCTGTTCCCGGTTTTTTGGGAAGCAGGTATTTACCTGAAACGGCCAGTACATTTTTGTTACTGGATTTAATTTTGGTAATGGTGACAGCGCCTCCTCCATAAACAGTGAGGAAACTGGAAAGCGTGGTATTCTTGCCAACTTCGATAGTTGCCATTTCAGGAACATATGCAACAGAAGGCAGAACTGTGAATTTCTGTTTAACTGTTTTTGATTCATATTTGACAATTACTTCTGTAGAACCGGTTTTTTTCAAAGATACATAGTAGGAAGCATAATAGCTGCCTACAAACGGAGAACCGGAAAGAGAAGCAATAGATGAATCTGCGAAACTGATCGATAATCTGGAAACATCTAAAGAAAAATTGGAATATGGATCGTGTACATTAATGGTCAGAGTATCCATGTCTCCTTCGTAATGATTTTCTGCAAAATTAATAATAATTTCCGGTTGTTTACGTTTTTCACGAACAGTAAGGTTTACCTGGACATTTACCTTCGGGATATCATAACTGTCATAGTAAAGGGCCATTTCCAGAGAATTAATGGAATCATAGGCATTAAAATTTCCTTTAGAAGAAAAAATATTACTTCCATTATTGTACAGGGTTGTATAAATACAATCATCCATCTCTACAGTTATACTCTCAGGAGACAAATTAAGACTGGGAAATGTAACGGAAAGCTCGTAAGTGTAATCCATAGTCTTACTTTCTGTGTTGATCCTGTAATCAAATCCCTGACACAGATTGTCATCATCATCGGGATCAAATGTCATAGTTCCACTGAGGGTAAATCCATCGTTGGTGGTTTTCATTATGAGACGGGCCTGGGCATTCTTTGGAAAAAGAATAATCATGGCTATGCCTAAAAATATAAATAGCAGAAAATTTTTCCAGAATCTGGAAACAGAATTGTTTTTGGTATTCATAAAATCGCTCCTCTCTTTTTAGAACGGCAGTGAATACCGTTCTATTTTTATATTCTCAGAATAGTGAAACATGAACAATAACAAACATTATATTCTATAAAAGAAGAAAGCTCTCAAGCGAAGCGTAAGTGGAGAATGTCCAACATAATCCCTGACTGCCCTGATTTTTTACAGGGGATACACGGCCATTCTGGCGCAGGTCATAGGCGGCAGGGAGTGCTGCGGCAGAGGCTGAAGGTGTATTTCCGGTGGTTACAGAGGAAATCATATCTGAATCTTCGTCTTCGTAGGCAGGATTAAGGAGAAATCCACGTTCTTTCAGTTCCTCAGCGGAGTAGATTTCACTGGAAATATCTTTACCGTCTGAACCGGCGGCAGGAACATTTTCTGTAATTTTACCGTTGGTAAATGCTTTGATACAGACATTTGTGTTCAGCAGATAGGTGTTAAAATCTGTCCATATATCCCCATGATGGCTGATATAACTTTCTCCGTCAGAAGCAGTGGCCCGGGAACTGGTGCCGTTCAGAGGGGCTTCGAAATACGTTTTTGCACCTGTACGGCTCCATAATTTTATGACTACAGCAAAGCGGGTGCCTGCTTTTAAAGTTACAGGTCTGGCAAAATCTACTGTATGATATCCGGCATACCGGCAGTTTCCCGAGGCTGCAGGAGAAGGAAGTTTCTGAAAGGAGTTCTGATTTTTAAAGGAAGAAACAATATAAACTTCATAGTTATAATTATTATCATAGGTATAGAAAGAGACAGAACCAAGCTGCTCTTTCCTGACTAATTTCTGTCCGTTTTCAGGGAAAACATTGGCACAGTACAGCTCATCATTATAGCCGAAAGCAGTGGTAGCGCCTAAAGGGTCGTACTGATAAATTCGGCTATAGGTGTTATTATCGGAAACCTTTCCGAAGGCCATGGAGAACTCCTGCATGCCCAGAAA
>NZ_JBQHWS010000209.1:0-3694 GCF_052063845.1 Blautia sp. HCP3S3_D9 | reverse complement strand
CTGGGTAAACTCTTTCAGGTCAATCAGCTTGCCCGCCGGATCAACGGAGCCGTCAGCCGCTTTTGAAAAGCTCTCTAAATCCCGTACAGCATACACATCTACTGTGCCGTTCTCATTTAGAAAATCAATACCGGCGGTTTCATTGTTACCGATGGGATAATAGTCCTCAAACCAGCGAACCAAATTCCCATTATAGGTAAGTTCATCTTTGACCGCATCATAGGTCATCCCATATTGTTCATAAGGTGCAAACATTTTTTCTTTGTCTGCGGCGGAGAGTGCCGAGCTGTCCTCGCTGTTTCCCAGCGCCTCAGAGCCGCCAAGAGGTTGACTGATTTCTTCCTTGATAACGGGATTACCTTGTTCCTGGCTGTTCTGCGGTGTCGTGCTGCATCCAGCCAAACAGCCTAACAAGAGCATGGACGCAGCGCATAATGCCATTCGTTTCATAGTTCTCACCAATCCTTTCTTTGAATGTACCCCAAGTATAGCAAAGCATTTTGGGATACCTTTGGGATTAGTTTGTGATTTATGTGTAGTTAAAAAGGAGCTGTACCAAAATTTCGTTTTGATACAGCCCCTTCATGGCGTATGGAAATGTGTCTGCTGTACGACGGCTTTTTTTGCCGTCGTACAGCAGTTTTGTAGTCTATTTTACATACTGCTCTAATTCTTGTGCCGCTGTTTCTACCAGCTTTTCGATGTTACCGTTTTTGTCACGAATAACTTTTAGGTTGATACCATCACTTATGCCGTTATCACAGTAGGTATCGTGGTCTGCATCATAGAGAATATGGATGGGTTTGCCGTCATACATCCATTTTTGAGTCGGCTGGTCATAGGAAACGCCAAATGCGGTGTAGGCGTCTAAACTATCATCACGATAGTTCGGATCGCCCAGTTCAAAACTACCGCTGTTTCCAGTAATTCCAGCCGCATCAAATTCCTCTTTTAGTTCTTTTTGCTTTTCAGTTCTGGCGTTAAAATCAGCATCCGAGGATTGCTTCAAGCCTGTCAAAGATCCATTTGCATCTCTGATCGGCTCTACATCTACCACGCCATCCTCATAGAAGAACGAGTTTGCGTTCTCTGGACTGATCTGATCTTTGAAATAACGCACCATCTGGCTTTTATAAAAGAAGCGGTCTTTCTCCTGATCGTAGGTCATGCCATAGGGTTCATAAATGGAATACTGTTCCGCAATCTCGCTCCGGCGGATTTCTTCGGCCTTGGCCTGTTCTTCCGAGGAAATCACTTCATCGCTTTCATAGGCTTGCGCTGTGGATGAAGAATTTGAGTAAAGAGTATCACTACTGTTATCGGCTTGTTCCTGGCTGTTCTGCGGTGTCGCGCCGCATCCAGCCAAACAGCCTAACAAGAGCATGGACGCAACGCATAATGCAATTCGTTTCATAGTTTTCACCAATCCTTTCTTTGAATGTACCTAAAGTATAGCAGAGCTTTTTGGGATACCTTTGGGATTAGTTTGTGATTTGTGTGTAGTTAAAAAAGCGGCAAGTTGTTCACCTGCCGCTGGTTGTCCGCTAAATCGTGAAGAAGAATTTAACACCGTTTTCTGTGTTGCAAGCCTCACAATAGCTGTTATGTTGTTGTAAAATTCTTTGAACCATATAAAGCCCTAAGCCGCTGCCGCCTGTTCTTCTACTGCGGGATTGCTCCATACGATAAAAAGCGTCAAACAATTTGGGAATATCATCTTCGGGTATATGTGTACCTGTGTTCTCTACGGAGAACAAAAAGCGTCCGTTGGTATTTTGTAAAATAATATCAACGCTTGCTCCATGCGGCGAATACTTTACAGCATTTGAAATCAAATTGGAGAACACCTTTTCAATCAGTAATTTGTTCCCATTGATAAAAGTGGGAGACTGTATAGCAAGATGTATTTGCAGCTCTTTTGTTGCCACTAAATCATCAATCTCCCTCAAATAGCCATGTATCATGGGAGCGCAATCAAAATGCTCCATTTTGAAATCGACATTGGTTTCCAGCCTTGAAATCGTTAATATTTCCTGCACCATCGTTTCAAGCGTAGCCGCAACTTCCAAGGATCGGGCAAGATACTTTTCGTGGTCTTTATATGCCCCTATACCCAATAGCATCCCCTCTAATTGACCCTTGATAATGGTGATAGGGGTTTTCAGTTCATGGGAAGCGGAAGAAAAGAAATCCTGTTGTGCCCGTTCCAGCACCTTTTGATGTTCAATATCCTTTTGGAGCTGGAGATTTGCACTTTGCAACTCCTCCAAGGTAGCAGACAGTTTCCGGGACAGCGTATTCAAGCTATTCTCCAGTACACCCAGCTCGTCAGAACGGCGTTCCTCAAGTTGCCATTCCAGCCGCATATCAGACATTTCTTTAGAAATCCGACAGATTTTTAATACCGGGTTTGTAATGATACGAGAATACCCCCAAGCGGTTGCCAACGATACAAGGAGAATAACGCAAAACAAAATCGGTAATACGCTTACAAATGATTGCCGCAGTTCTGCGATTTGAGAGGCTTCTCCATAAACTGTTAAAATATATTGGCCATTATCATCTGCAAATGAGAAGTAATAGCTGTTGGATATAATCGGCGCACTTTCATAAGATGTTCCACCAAGAGCCTCACTGGCAATCCCATCGTTAAAGTCATTTTGATTAGACGGTGTTTCCATCAGAACACCATCAGCAGTATAAAGCTCCACCATACTAATCGCCGTGTTTTGAAGAAACTGGTCAAAAAGTCCGCCGCTATCCTGCATACGGATATGTTCTAATTCATAAATAAAGTCACTTGTCTGTTCATCTAATGACGCATTGAGATTGTTAGAATAGGTCCTGGGCATATACCAGGCCAGAACGCCATAGACAAGAAAGCTCACGCATAGCAAAACTGCCACAGTCAGAATAAAGACTTTAGCAAACAGACTGCCTTTAATTCTCTTTATCAACTTTATATCCCACCCCTCTGATTGTTTGAATGAAATCTATTCCCAATTTTTTTCGTAGATTTTTGATATGGGTATCAACAACACGCTCGTCCCCATAAAAATCATATCGCCACAGCTTATCCAACAAGTTCTGCCGGGTCAATATCCGGCCCTGATGGGTCAGCAGTTCCCGCAGTATTTCAAATTCCTTTTGTGTCAGTTCAAAATTAGTTCCGTCCACTGTGGCGGTGTAGCCGTCACAGTTCAAACGCAAATTGCCATAAGTAATGATTTGATACTTTTCATCTGTTCCCCGGTTACTGCGCCGAAGTACAGCCGCAATTTTGCGGAGCAGGACAGGCATAGAAAACGGTTTTGTAATGTAGTCATCCACCTGCAAATCCAATCCTTTAATCTGATCTTCTTCTCCGCTTAATGCGGTTAGCATAATGATAGGAACATCAGATTGCTTGCGTATCAATTCACAGACACCGTAACCGTCAATTTTGGGGAGCATAATGTCCAATACAATCAAGTCATATCGTTGGCCTGCAAATAAAGAGAGTGCCTCGACACCATCATTTGCAACAGCTACTTCATATCCTGCTTCTTGTAAAAAATTCTGTAAAAGTTCTTGAATATCAAAATCGTCCTCAACAACTAAAATTTTCTGCATTATTCCACCTCCAAGTCTGTAGTGTATCATAGTTTTTTGAATTTCCGATGAAGCGTGCTATTCTTTCTTGTCTCCGAAAGAC
>NZ_JBQHWS010000208.1:0-3779 GCF_052063845.1 Blautia sp. HCP3S3_D9 | reverse complement strand
TCTATGTAAAGGAAAAGTAAAAGATATGCCACAGGATTCATCCAGTGCAGGCACAGAACAAAAAGGCATAAAAGTTTTACTAAATTGTCATGATTTTTCAAATGTGTATGTTCATGTTTGTATACCATGATAAAATCAGGATGCAGAGGAAAACTCTCTGGAATTGCAATCTTCTGGCGGAAAAACCCAATAGTGCATGGACCACAGATTCCATCCGGGATCAGATAATAGGTAAGATTATCTTCCGGATCGTCAATCTTTTCGAAGATATAGTTTCGAATAGAATGTGCACCTCTCCAGTATTTAACTATCTCATAGATCGCGAAAATAATAATTCCAGCTAACCAGACTCTGGCAAAAATATTAAACCATTGAGGCAGCCATATATAATCGCCCTGCTTTTCACTCCAGAAAGATAAAGAACCGGATAAATAAGAATCCGCTTTCCTGCCAATTAACATTGTTTCCGGAAGTGCATCTTTTGGAAGTAAATATTTAACCAACTGAACCGGCACCAGATAAAAGAACACGCCTGTCAGCAGTAATCTTCTTCCAAGGATATAATTGTAGTCTTCACGCTGAATTATGTATAAAAGTAAACAGATCACTACAGGAATACTTCCTGCAATGGACATACAAACTAACAGTTCCATTTAAACATCACATCATTTCTTCTTAATGTATTCTAATAAATATTCTTTCTCTTCCTCTGTAAGTTTCTGATCAGAGGTCAGAGCACTGACAAGGATGTTCATATCAGGAACTGTATATCCTGATGCGGATAACCTGAAAGTGTGTGCAGATTTGGCAGCTTCAGTTTCACCCTTTTCTTCAGCAAGTTCATTTAACTTATCATACAGGTAGCGGTTTCTCAATCCAAGAACAAACATAGATGCCGGGTATAGTAAGGATACCACAGCAGCACCAATCATGTATAAAGTAAATGTATGTGTATCGTTTACCGGAGGTTTGCTCATAAAGTTAATAAAGAAACCAATACCAGAAAAAACGGTAAATAAAATCCAACAGACAAGTTCTATTTTCTTTTTCATTCTTTCGTCTCCAGATCATTAATAATTGTAAATTTCTGTCATTTCTTAACTACAGTTAGTCTACCATATTTTGCACAAATTAAGCAACTGATTTTTATGAATTTATCGGACTTCTTACCGTCATTATTCGAGATCTATCGAGAAATTGCACAATAGATTATGGACTTGTGTTACATTTTTTGAACACCTCTTCCATAGCGCGTCATCCGAGGACTGCAAGCTCCTTCTGATAAACTGCGGAGTAGTTATTTGGTATAGAGCCACGTAGCGAAGCGGTAGATTTTATCCGCTTGACAAATACATTTATCAGATATATTTCTGAAATGCTCTCAATATGCAAAAAAGATTCCATTTTTCTATAAATCATTCAAATCCATGACTATTGATTTCATCTACCAGAGACACATCTCTGGATGCAACAAGGTGTCTGATAAAGTAAAAAGCCAGGAAAGAACTGTTCAATCACTGAACAATTCCTGCCTGGTTTCTCATGGAAAATTAAAACGTATTTTTATTTATGAAGAAAAGAAAACAGTCCTTTTTTCTTTTCATATGGCTCTGATGTAATGCCTTTTACTTCATATCCTGTCGCACTGATGGCTGTTTTTAATTTGGCTTCATCTACAGGTCCGTCTGAAATGATCACTGTCTCGCCCTTACTGTGGGAAGAAGTAACTTTATCTACCTGAAAAGCTTTTCTCACTGCATCATTCACGTGAGATTCGCACATACCGCACATCATACCGTCTACTTTCACAGTTGTTTTGATCATGTTGTTATCCTCCATTTCTGTTATTACAATGCTGTTAAAAGCATTATCTGTCATTATAAGTTAGAACTCACTAACAGAAATTATAGCATATGTTTTTTTTCTTTTACAATAAGTGTAAGTTTTAATTGTAATTAAAATTTTATGCTGCTTTTTTGCTTTAATTTCAGTAGTTTTATGCCAGTGCCTGAGCCAGTGCTTTCTGAACTGCACCCAAAATACCTTCTGAAGAAAAAGTTGCTCCGCTGACTGTATCTACACCGTCTGCAGACTGATTTGCCATGATCTGAGGATAAATAGACCCCCATGCTGCATCAAAGAATCCTGGAGAATCACTGTTGCTCTGTTCAATGGAGGCAATCTGGCCTCCCTGAATTGTTACTGTTACATTCACTCTTCCACTATATCCGTAGCTTGAGCCTGTATAAGTTCCGTCAACGTATAGTCCTGTAGGTTCCGGTGTTGGCTCAGGTGTTTCTTCCGGAGTCGGTGTCGGAGCTGGTGTTTCCTCTGGAGTCGGTGTTACTTCCGGAGTTGGGGTCTCTTCCGGAGTCGGTGTTGGTGTCGCTTCTGGAGTTGGTGTAGCAGTTATTTCCGGAGTTGGCGTTGGGGTCACTTTTGTACTGCCCTTTTCTGCCTGTTTCAGAATATCTTTCATTGCGTTTATGATACCCTTCGAAGAGTAAGTCGCACCGCTGACAGTATCAATACCATCGACAGACTGATTCTGAATAATCTCATTTTCCAGTACATCCCATGCTTTATTAAAGAACATCGGTGTATCTGTGTGCTCTACTTCCAGAGATTTGATCACACCTTTTTTGATTTTGGCAGTCAAAGTGATTGTTCCGTTGTATCCTTTGCCAGTTCCTGTATAGGTTCCGTCTTTATAAATCTGTTCTTCTCCCGGTTTCGGGGTTGGCGCGGGTTTCTTTGTAGGTTTTGGTGAGGAAGTCGGTGTTGGTGTTGTAGTCGTCTGGCTTCCAGACGGAATTGACTGAGCCAGTGCGCTCTGAACTGCTGAAATAATTCCATTTGAAGAATAAGTTGCACCACTAACTGCATCTACATTCGGAGACTGGCTGGAAATAATTCTGCTGCTCACACCCTGAGCATTAGCAAAATACGATGCCGTTTCACTGGATGCATCGAGAATATTAATAGATGAGATCTTGTGATTACTTACTGTTACCTGCACAGTGATTGTGCCACCAAATCCTGTTCCGGATCCTGTATAAGTTCCATCTACATATCCATCGGCAGGGACTTCTGTAGTAGGTGTCACAGTACTTCCTGCGCCACTGCCGCCTCCTGCTGTTCCATTTACAGCTGATCCTGTAGTAGTATTCTTCTTTGTACTGGTTTTTATTTTACTGGTTTTTTTGTTTTTTTTCGCAGATGTCTTTTTTGTAGAAGTTTTGTTGTCCTTAGATGAAGTTTCCATTCCAGATTTTTCACTGAGATTATCTGTTGAGATTATCTTTTTGATATCATCCGTAGACATAAGATTATTATCTGCAACTTGAATTGATTCTACAGGGGCTTTATCTGCCTGATAACAGGTTACGCAGACTGCTGCAAAAACTGCTGCAGCCGGAAGAAGTTTCAGCCATGGCTTCATGCCGTCCTGTTTTTGTTTATTTTCTGGTGTTTTGATACTTTTCTGTTCGTTGTTCTTGTCCACAAATCTTCTCCTTCTTCTTTATTCGGTTGTTCAGCAGCTACACCTTTTATACAGCGAAAAGAAACCCTGAGCTTTTGTAAGACACAGGATTTCTTTTCTTTATTTATGGTTCAGTCTAACGTATCTGACTGAAATTATTACTGTTCACTCCGTGTCCAGTAACGAATTATTTTACAGTTACTTTCACTGTTTTAGATACACCATTGCATGTTACAGTGATTTTTGCAGTACCTTTTTTGATACCTTTGATCGTACCATTGGAGGATACTGTAGC
>NZ_JBQHWS010000207.1:0-3818 GCF_052063845.1 Blautia sp. HCP3S3_D9 | reverse complement strand
TATTTTGAATGTTGCCCGAATGGTAACTCAGGGACTTGGATATTCAGGCAGAGCAGTTTTTTCCGGCGTAACAGAAATGATCGCCAGAACAGTTGTCAGTCTTGGATTTGTAGGAGCTTTTGGCTTTACAGCCATCTGTTTCGCAGACCAAACCGCCTGGATCACAGCAATCTGCTATATTTTTCCGACATGCCTGTGGTGTATCCGAAAGTCTGCCAAAATGCTTGTCATCAATAAAAAGTCCGTCGACCTTTAAAACCAGTAAATACAAGGGTTTATGAGAATTGTAAAGGAAAGAAAATTACAGATTAGGATAGAAAAAAGCTGAAATATCACAAAAAAGACTGTCGACTTCAAATGAGAATTTTTTTGATGTAGAAAAAGGTCTGGAAATACTGAATTATATGGAAATAATAAGTGTCAGGCAGGAAAATAGGTCGACGGACTTTTTGGAAGAAAAATGGTTGAATTTCTGAAAAAAATATAATACTATATTAATAATAGTAGGAAAAGACTGCTGTTGTACCGTACCTAAGAGGAATTGACACCACTGCTTTCTGGAATATTACTGCAATCCAACTGTTAATCTGTTGTACCGTACCTAAGAGGAATTGACACCATAGGGCTAATTAGTCGATAGAAGAAACGATAATGTTTTTCATTCCATGTTGTACCGTACCTAAGAGGAATTGACACGATCATAGCCTCTTTCAGTCCAGTATCCTTGGTCAGGTTAACCCTGTTGTACCGTACCTAAGAGGAATTGACACTCTTACAGATGGCGTCTTCGGGTTTACTGATTGTTTTGCCAATATCCCCGTTGTACCGTACCTAAGAGGAATTGACACATTTGCATCAACTACCTTTAAGAAAACTTCTCCGGCTGTTGTACCGTACCTAAGAGGAATTGACACTTTAGTGTTCTCAAGTTTATTAAGTAAGTTTGAGAAAAAAATAAGTTGTTGTACCGTACCTAAGAGGAATTGACACATCTTTCAGTTATCCATTTTTGAAACTCTATTATTATGTTGTACCGTACCTAAGAGGAATTGACACATCAGGCTTTACACCGTCTTCAAGTAGGTCTTCTGCTATCTGAATGTTGTACCGTACCTAAGAGGAATTGACACTCTGAGTTTCAGCACAATCAGCTATCCACTGTGCTACATGTTGTACCGTACCTAAGAGGAATTGACACAACATGGGTTTCAAGATTTTGTGGTAAACTAACATTAAGTTGTACCGTACCTAAGAGGAATTGACACCTAAAACCAGCAACATAGCTGAAACAAGTATTGCTACAAGCCGAGTTGTACCGTACCTAAGAGGAATTGACACATAATAAAGTTTAGCACCATCATAAATCTCTTCAAAAGTTGTACCGTACCTAAGAGGAATTGACGCATGTCAATACCCAAAGTGAAAAACAAAGGTAATTTACCTAAATACGAGAGTCGCATCGTATCGCATATCTAAAGTAGTAATGAAAGGTTTAAAATATTTATAAAAGCATGTTTAAGAGATTGCATTTTGAGGACTTTTGTTTATGAGTAAGCAGCGAGTTAAATAGAGGGCATTCGTTTAGTTACAGGAGTATAATTGTGGAAGTTAGGATTGAAAATGTTCTGTCTGATGAAAATCTGGCATTGGCAAGGGAATCTTTACAGGGAAAGCGAGATAGCTGTGGACTTGATGGAATCAAAATATCAATGTTTGATGATTATTGGAAAGTAAATGGGGATAAGATAAAGCAGGAAATTTACGTCGGGAAATATGTTCCCGGCGTTGTTAAGTTGCACGAAATTGTTAATGCGAAACAAAAAAGACGTAATATTTCATTGATGAATACGGTAGATCGTTTTATATATCGGGCTCTTATGCAGGAGATGAGTCGGTTTTGGGAACCGCTGTTTTCTGAGTATGCATATGCATATCGGGATTATAAAGGAACTCAACAAGCAGTAGGGCAGGCGGCAACATATATCGAACAGGGCTATAAGTGGAGCGCAGAGATTGATATTGAAAATTACTTTGATAATATTGACCAAGGAAAACTTTTATTGAAAGTACAAGAATATATTCAGGATCCACGAGTGTTTGATTTGTTAATAGGATATTGCCGTTGTACGATTATGGATGATCATATCTTTTATCAAAAAGAAAAAGGGATTCTTCAGGGTGGATCTCTCAGTCCATTACTCAGCAATATTTATCTGAATGGTTTAGATCATTACATGGAAAAACAGGAATATAAGTTCTGCAGATTTGGGGATAATATTAATATTTATTGTAAATCTTATGAGGATGCTTTTAAACAATATCAGGATGTTAAGACATATTTGGAAGAGAAGGAAGGGCTATCGTTAAATATTGGAAAAAGCGGTGTGTTTAAAGCTTTGAATCGAAAATATCTGGGATATCGATTCAGTGAAAAAGACGGTAAAGTTTTTGTGAAGAAAGAGCAAAAAGCTTATCGAACAGTATATAGAGATTGGTATACTACTGGTATTACACGGATAGACCATAACTATCATTTGATTAATGAAGGAATATTGACTAAACATGATTTTACAATTCTCTTTGAAGGAGATGAAGGAAAAAAATATATTCCAGTAGAAACAGCAGAATCGCTATATGTATATTCTAATGTTATATTTAGTGGGGGATTTTTTGAGTTTGTGAATGAGCATGGATTAAATGTGAATATTATTGATCGTTATGGAGAAAAAGTTGGAGCATTTGTTCCCCAGAATAATCGTCGAAATATTAAGACGGAGATTAAACAGATAAAGTTGTATGAAGATGAAAGAGCCAGGTTTGATCTTGCCAGAAAGTTAGAAATTGCTAGCATATCAAATCTGCGGGCGAATTTAAGATACTATGAACGACGCAAGCCAGATGAAGTGCTTCAGGATACGATTGCCTATATTACTGGACTTATTCAGAAACTTAATGAAGCAAAAGATATAACCGGACTTATGACATTAGAAGCACGTGCAAGGCAAAAATATTATCAATGTTTTAATGTTATTATGGCAGAATCGGGTTTTACTTTTAAAAAGAGAACCAAGAGACCACCGGAGGATCCGTTAAATGCGATGATTAGCTTTGGAAATACACTTTTATATCAACGGTTTGCGAATGAGATTAATCGAACCTCTTTGGATATCCGTATTGGAATAGTACATGCAGCGAATAGCAGACCGGAAAGTTTAAATCTGGATCTTGCGGATTTATTTAAGCCGATAATAGTAGATAGAACTATTTTTACGCTTGTGAATCGCAAAATGCTGAATGCTTATGATTTTGTTGAAGTCGAAAATAATGGTGTGTATTTAAGCAAAAATGGAAAGAAACAGTTTTTGCAGGAGTTTGAAAGAAAGATTTATCAGAAAATTAAATATAACGGTGTGGAACATACTTATGATTTTATAATGAAAAACGAGGTACAGAAACTGAAAAAATTCATTGAACAGAGAGAGACTTACAAGCCTTATAAATATACATAGGGGAAAATGAAATGTTTACAATTGTTGTATATGACATTAATGTGAAAAGAACTGCCAGAGTTATGAGAATATGCAAAAAATATCTGGAACATGTGCAGAAATCTGTGTTTGAAGGAAGCATTACAGAGGCAAAGCTGAATAAACTAAAAAAGGAACTGTTTCGAGCGATTGTTAAGGACGAAGACAGTATTATAATCTATAAGTGTGAATCCATAACTTGAATTTTGGGCGCACTTTCCCCTTGGTGGAAAAAGTCTTTTTTTAAAGCTTATTGGGCTTGTGCAGCACACTGCTGCTGTATAAGTTTTA
>NZ_JBQHWS010000206.1:0-3863 GCF_052063845.1 Blautia sp. HCP3S3_D9 | reverse complement strand
GCCATTTTCCCCAAATTGGTCTTAGTGTAACTGTTACACTAAAACCATCCATGAAACTCTAGTATTTATGCGGTGTAGCGGATTTAGTGTAACTTTTTTGCAGAGTTCACATATAAGGTTTTAGGAAAAATGTGATTTCCTTTTTGCCGGAATCACGATTTCCTAAAAAACGGAACATTGATTTCCATATGCCGGACAGGTGATGGATTTCACTCCGGATTATTCACATTCTTCCAGGGAGCGCTCTGGAGCACTTTTCTTGCTCATAATGAGACCTCCAAATGTAGTAATTTTCTATCTCCTATCAAGCGGAGTGTAGTAAAAATCTATTTACTATCATTATGAGTTTAAAACCGTAGACAGTAAAGCTACCCAAGATTTAAGCGCTTACTGTATAGATTAAACTTGTGTGCAATTAGGATGATTTTAACAATATACGAAGATCAGGAGAAAAAGTCAATAAATAAGATTGGGTGCTAGAAGGGAATAGGTGAATGTTTATATTCATTGAGTATATGAGATAGAGCGAGGACAGATTTTAAGTGTAGGAAGTCCGAATACGTGTACTATGGACTTTGTGAATGATATAGAACAGTTAAGGGCTTACCTTGCAAGGAAATTCGATACCAAAATAGATTCGGAAATTATAAAATATTTTTATGAAAATTCGGATATAGTGAGTACAATGGAGAAAAATTAAATACGGGATATGGATAAGATAAAAATCAGAATAGACAAAGAGGATATAGAATTACTGGAGTTTATGCCAACTTTTTATAAAGTTGCAGAAATAACGAATCTCTTATTGGAAAAAATGAAACAGGGAATGAAAACATGGACTTCTGAAGAGATATATATAAAAATGCAAGTGTCTGTATGGGTTGTAAATGATACAAGAGTCAATGCATTTGCTACATATTATGAAGGAAAAAACTATATAGCATTGACTGTAGGGTTGTGTGATGCGTTTTGGAATGCGATTGAAGATTTCGTTGGGAATAAGAATTTCAGTAAGGTGTTTTATTTGACACCAGAAAAAGAAGAAGATTATAAAAAAGTGTTATATATGTATATGCTGAATTTTGTGCTTGCACATGAATTTGGGCATATCGTACATGGGCATTTGTGGACGGATTCTAACAGAAAATGGTTAGAAGAATTATATGTAGATGGGAAGATGTCAAGTGCTCAAGATAACTGGATTTCTCAGCTAAGAGAGTATGATGCGGACTCCTTCGCAGCTATGATTAATGCCAATATTATGATTAAATATTGGAATGAGAATATAGAAGTATTAAAGAGTACTTTTGATATATTGTTTATTGTTCTTTATTTGTGTTTTGATGTTTTTGCAAGGAAAACTAATAGGGATTTTTCACAATATTTGGAAAAAGAATGGGATGCCTATGATCATCCATATCCGGGAATTCGAATGTATTACAGCAGTATTGCCTTATGCAACTTGGTTCTAGGAGTTAAGGGGGAAAATGAGACTACATCAGAGGTTATTTACCATGGATTTAATGCAATTATTTCTTATGAAAGGCAAGTTCTAGAGAAAGAGCAGATAAAAGAGAGTTACTTTGCAGTTGCAGGAACAGAGAAGGGAGTTCAACATATTATGAATTTGGTAAATGGCTGGAATGAAGTGGTAGATAAATATAATCAACATTCATATATCCAGATTTCAAAAACTGATAAGGTAGAATTTATGTCATATTTTATTGGAGAGAACGGGGAATTTATTTAATTTTGAATTAAGTATTGTGGTCGGTGAAAAGACCTATACTAATGGGAGCACCATATTGATAATATGCTTTCTACGTAATTGTAAAGAGAAACTGTTAAATTCAAATTTCATACGGGACAATGCAGACACTGTGGCAGTGAAGTAGCTGTGGATCCAGAGTATAATACCAGAAGATCAGAAGCCAAGATAAATGCTAACTTCTCATTATTTTCCTACTCAAACACTTAAAACTCTGATAAATACTGAGTTGTTCGTAATTTTGTTGGTGGATAAATGAGTAGGTATGTTTACTTAGCAAAAAACTTTAAAACCTTTTGTTTTAGCTAATAACAGGGTGTGAGTAGGAAAAAAATGGGAAGTTAGCAATAAAAGCATATAAACAGTTGAAAGGGATTATTGATCTGGATGAGATTTCAGAGATTCTGGCGAAATATGATGTAGGAAAGGAAGCATTAGCGGATATTGCAGGTTTTGGGAAAGCTACAATTAAAAGATATTATGAGGGCTATATACCTGCAAGGAAATATTCAGATAGATTATTGGAATTTTTGAATCATGAGTTAAGTTTTATAAACTCCGTAGAGAAACATAAGGATAAATTAAAGCCTGTGGCATATCATAAAGTTACGGTTAGATGTGAACGTCTGCGTGAAATTGGTAATTCGAAGACAGAGCAGATTACCAATTATATTGTGACACAACTTGAAGAGGTTACGCCGCTGGCATTGGAGAAACTACTGGCTTTTTCAGATGGGGTAAATTATGCATTGAATGGAACACATATGATTGAAGAAGCCAGGCCTGGCTGCATGGTCCGGTTTATCCGTCAGTATATAACCAGTATAAGGAATTTGGTTATAAACCAATAAATAATGGAATATACAGCAGCCATGGATGTATGCTTTCGAAGGTTTCCGAGGACGAGTTAAGAGCCATTGATATGGTTTTGGACACATTTGGCTTGTATTCCGAAAACACTGGAAACAATCAGCCATAAACAGGATCCATGGATTGAAAAAAGAGCAGGATATGGGGAAAAAGAGGCTGGACGTGAAGTAATAGACGAAAAATCTGTGCGGGAATATTATACACGAAACCAGTTAAATTCAGAGGAACGGATTATGAAATATATCTTGGAATGCCTGAAACAGTAGGATTCATAAATCTAATTCAGTCGATCTTTCCGATAAAGTAAAAAATGACGGCTCATTTAGAACCGCCATATCCCACTGTGGACTATAGGATTCGGTTTTTTATTGTGCGTCACCGCCAAACAGAAAAAATGATGCTTTACTCTGCGTTACTGGGCTTACGCCTCGCATAAGTGCGAGGTACGAGCTGATACAGCCAATAAATGCACTGAGCATTTCCAGACTAGAACTCGTAGTTGCCATATAGCATCACCCCCTTTACAATGGGAATAGTTATTATAGCATGATTATTTCTTTTTTTCAACGGTGAAAAAATTTTAGAAAATTAATCACCGGATCAGATTGATTTAAAATTCAAACTGAGGGTGGACGACCGAAAACCGGTGGAACAGAATTTAGGTTATTGAACAGAATTTTGAATAATCATACCCAGGAAGGAGTTGTATATGTTCGCACCTGTTAAAAAATTAAAAAGCTACCTGCTTTGTCTTCTGGTGATATTGATTGTTCTCTCAGCAGCCGATCTCCTGGCATCCAGATATGCGCTGTCTGTGACGCACATTACTTCTTCCACGGAGAAAATTTCATCTTCTCTTCGCATCGTACAGCTGGCAGATCTGCATGACAGTAGTTTCGGTAAGATAATTCCAGACTGATCAGGAAGGTGAAGGAGCAGGTCCCGGATGTGATCCTGATCACAGTGGATTTGGAATTCGTCAGGTATGTGACATAATTCTCTATGCTTCACACTATGGCAGTGAGATTGACTGGAACCGGGTTCTGAAACAATGCAGAGAGATTCACAGCGAGTATTTTACGGCAGCTTTGTTCCGGATTGGAAAGAGATATCTGAATTTTGAGGTAGACATTCCGAAGATACCCGGAAAGATAAATTATGTGAAAAAAGGGGGTACAGTATACGTCCGATATGTGCTCGAAAGAGTATATCATCCAGAGAAAAA
>NZ_JBQHWS010000205.1:0-3996 GCF_052063845.1 Blautia sp. HCP3S3_D9 | reverse complement strand
TTACAGGCATTTAAGGAAGATGCAAAATCACTCTCCGATAGGAAAATGGAAATTGAAGAACCGCAAGTCACAACCACTACAAAAGTTTTGCAGACAACACTTTCGCCTGATGCATCCGATATTCCTGTACCGTTCATTTTCATAAAATCAGATCTCCGACTTGTGATAGATTTACAGACCTGTATCAAAGCACAGCAGAGTGAAGCCTATGCTCAAAAAGTAAAACTCTCCAATTTGAAACAGATGGCTCAGACGGTTGCCTATATTCAGGAACATGGATATGACTCTCTTGAAGATTTCCATACGGCACTTGACCAGGCATCTGATCAGACCAGTGCCGCCAGAAAATCTTTAAAGGATACAGAACAGCAGCTTAAAGATGTGAATGAACAGATTCATTTTACCGGACAGTACCTTGCATACAAAAACGTATATTCTGACTACCGTAAGAGCCACAATAAGGATAAATTCTACGAAGAACACCGGGCAGAGCTTTCCCTTTATGATACAGCTCTCCGAACACTGAAAGAAAAATCTGGTGGAAATAAGCTGCCTTCCATGAAAGCCCTATATGCTGAAAAAGACCGGCTTATTGAATTGCAAGATTTACAACGGGAAGATTTTTCTAACCGCCGGGATTATGAACGGGAACTTCGTACCGTTTCCGCTAATATTGATATGATCCTTGGGAAGAATCACGAGCAGGAACAGCAGCTTGAGAAAGAGCAGAATTTATAATTGCTTCCAAAAAAATAGCACAAAATCTTTTTTGAGATAATGTGCTATTTTTTCAATACTTTTTTACTATAATAAATCTTTTTCTTTAATCATTTTCTCATATTCATCAATCGCCTGCGTCAAATTACTACAAGAGCGTTCAATCTCAGTTGCTAAATTAGAATATGCACCAACAGAAGAGACATGTGAATACAACTCATTAACAATTTCTCTCAAATCTTTAATGTTCTTTTCATATAAATTCATAGAATGCTTCCTCCTTTTTACAACTTTGGTTTTTATCATAACATTTTCCCCAATATCATTCAACATTACGAACCGATTTTTTTATTTTTCTAACACTGGCATAACTATCATCTGCCAGCCCCAATGACTCCATTTTCTGCACAATTTCTCTTTGTGACTGTTTCCCTATATTTGAAAAACTCTGAATCCAGTTAGGCAATCTCAATGCATCCAGCAAATCACCTACAGTATCCACATCGTGTCTCTTTAGTGCATTATATATTCGTGTATTAAATTTCAGAAATGAGATTGGCTCTTCTAAAATGTTCTCTGGCAAATCTGGATGTAATCTTTTAGCATTTTCTATACTTCGTTCTCTTTGCACAATTAAATTTCTATTGTAATTCTCAAGCCCTTCCACAACATATATTACATACTGCGGTTTTGCCAAGTATTTTACTCCCATCAAAATCATTCTATGAACTCTATCCGCTTCCAAATCCATTCTTTCAGCAATTTTCTTTTCTGAAAGTCTTTCTTTGTATCTAAGTCGAATCACAGTTTCATATTCCTCTGGAAAACATGACAGAGCAAACTCTAATCCTGCTTCCTGATCTGGTAACAATTTCAGAATCCTGTTATCCTTTAATTCCTTACTCCTCTGCACAACTGCATCCCACAGATTTTCTGGATACTCATATTTTTTCTTACTCATATATGTTACCTCCAAAATCATTTTCTACTAATCATGCATGGCAACATATAAAAGGTCATAAAATTTATAAAAAATTATTTTCTTCTTTGCATTTCCATACTTGAAGTAGAGCGTTTTTTCTTATTCACTTGCGTTGAACTATTTTTTCTATCAATAAAAGCATCTGCAATTTCAATAAGTACAAGTACCATCACTGAAGTTCTCCCTCCAAAGGCTAAATCTCCTATAAGAATAAACTCTTTCCTGGTGAACGCCAATATAAGTGATAACACCAAAAAAGTTATTTTCATAAAGAAAGCCATGTTCTGTGCATCTTTACTCTTTGATATTGAAAATTTATAGTAAACAAGACCCATAAACATAGCCGTCAATAATATGAATAGATTTCGTAGCATAATATATTTTCTCCTCCGTAAAATTAAACTAATTGCCGCCTCTATCATATATTATAAGCACTGATTTCTTTTTTTCAACAAAAATGGCCCTGCCACATAAGTAGCAAGACCACTTCCATTGAAAATTACTTCTTCTTCCTTTCCATCTCTTCTTCCACTGCTCTTTGTTGCTGTGGTTGTCCTTTGCCCTGACTGGCTATCTCTTGCTGATGCTTACGAAGCCGTTTCAACACAGATCTCCGGGGAGCATTTTTATCTTTTTTCTTTGGAGTATTGTTCATCAGTCCGTCGATCATGTTGTAGTTGGCTTCTTCTGCCATCTCCGCACTGCGAAGATATTCTCCGTTGTCCATGACCTTCTGCCAGTTTGCCAGCTCTGGTTTCTTTTTCTGCTGTTCTGGTGACTGCTGTATCTGATTAGACTGCATTTGCGATTGCACATGCTGTTGTCTTTGCTGTTCCTGTGCTTTTGCTGCCTGTTGCTGCATAAAGTTCTGAGTGTTCCGTCTTGCTTCTTCATCAAAACCATTATAACAGTCATTCATAACTACAGCACCATCTTCACTGAGAATCACATAGGCGGCTCTTGTCCCATACTCTTCATGTTCCATCAGGAACCATTTCTTCTCATTCATCAAAATATAATCCTGGGCAAGCCATGTCCCTTTCTTTCCTTCGATTTCATATCCTGTTGTATCAATAGAAAGTCTGGTATCAGAGGAACTTTTGATTGTGAGAAATTCTGGAACGATGATGAATCCGTCTTTATTAATATAGTAAGCTGTGGTTTTTCCCTCGTCCGTGATTACCAGAACATCGCTGCATCCGATGGAATGACCTTTGAAATTCTTCGGTCGTTGTTTCTGCAGGCGTATTTTTATATCCGCCGGAGTTTCCCCCGGCTGGATTCTTCCAATGTACACCTGCTGATAGTTCTCAATGCTGACGCTCTTTCCTTCGCTTCTCAGCTTTTCATAAGAACGGAAACGAACATCCCGGTACTCTGGTGTTTCTTTTACCTGATATACTGCACACTGACTTGTACTCATTCCTCGTCCTCCTCTTCCAGTTCCGCTTTATAATCTTCCAGATCCATAAGAAAAATCTCATAGCCTTCATCGCTCATGCAGAACAGCTTTCTTATGGTATTGCAGACAAGCCCGATCATATCCGCATCCCCTTTCAGAAATGGAATAATATTGTCGATGGCTTCCATCGTATCATTTCGGTTGCCTTTATCAAACATTGCGGTCACTAAACATTCGTCTGTATCAAAGTTCATTACCAGATCCATCATAATTCTACATCCCCCTTCTTATGTGCTTTGGATTTTTCTGCTTCTTTATTTTTTTGTTCCTGTGCTTTTGCCCTTGCCTGAAACTCTTTCAACGACTGCAGCACAGATTTTTTCAGTTCTCCTTTTTCGCCCTTTACAGGCTCTTTCTTTTGCGTCTGGTTCGGTTCTACTGATACGGATTCTTTCTTGACTGGTGCTTCTGGAACTTCCTGTTTCACTTTCACAGTCTGTTCCGCTTCCTGCACTTTTCCATGTTTCTCATTCAGATACTTTTCCATATCATTGATTGCTTTCTGTACCAATGGACTTTCCTTATAATGAGGAATCATATCTATCAGTTCCCTGTCTACTCTGTCCCAACACATCAGTTCGTACTCTCCAGAATAATCTTTATCCCCGTCCTGCAGGTCAAAACCAATCCCTTTGCCTCCATGTAGTCGATCTGCCGGAATACTTTCATAAATCTTAATCGCTTCTTCCAGAGTAAGATTATTATGGTATTCTCCCATGACCGGAAACTCCATACACTCTGCTACATAAAAAGTAATCGTAGCTTCTGGTTGCTCCTGTTCTGGTTGTCTGGTAAAGATAGAAAGGGTTTCTGCATTTTCCAGGCGGGAAAGTAA
>NZ_JBQHWS010000204.1:0-3996 GCF_052063845.1 Blautia sp. HCP3S3_D9 | reverse complement strand
CATTCCGGGTGTAGAGTTTGAGGCACTGGGAATTGTAAAGGGAACAGTTGTACAGACAAAAAATGTAGGAAAAGATTTCATGGCAGGGATGAAGACCCTGGTAGGCGGGGAAATCACAGGTTATACGGAAATGCTCAATGAGGCAAGACAGATTGCCACCAAGCGTATGGTAGATGAAGCTAAAGAGATGAATGCGGATGCTGTGATCGGTGTAAAATACGGCTCCTCCCAGGTAATGTCAGGGGCAGCAGAAGTGATCGCATATGGAACTGCAGTGAAGTATAAACAGGATTAAAAATTAAGAACAAGAGCAGAGAACGCATAAAGAGATCTTAAGTAAAGCAGAAAATCCGTAATGAAGGCTGGGAAAGGAAATTTAACGTATGAAGATTGAAGGAAATCAGAAGGAATTAGACGCAATGGCTGAGTTTCATAAAGGAAACCGCGCAGAGGGTCTGCGTCTGCAGGAGGAATTCGCGGCAGAATTTCGTGAAGAATACAAGGAGAAGGATCACTGTTCCTGCCAGAAAGCCTGTCGTTATCACGGAAACTGCAAGGAATGTGTGGCAATCCACAGAGCACACCAGGAACATGTTCCTAACTGTATGCGGCCTCTGCTCAATAAGAAGTTGAAACTGTTATCAGAGCTGACAGAACATACGCTGGCAAATGAGATAGAAGCACCGCATGAAATCCTGAGAAAGCCATCAAAAAGCTGAAAAATTCAGAAAATGCACTGGAAATAAAACGATGAAAGGCATAAAAGAGATATTAATATGAGCGATAATAAGAATGTAAATCAGGACAAAGGTCTTCAGGGAAATGAAAAAATAGAGCAGGCGATCGCTGCTCTGCAGCAGGAAGCCACTCAGGAAATGCTGGCACATACACTGACTGTAATCCGTAGACGAATGAGAGAAAACGGCCAGTTTATCCTTTCAGTAGAACCGCCCACAGGAGACAACCAGCTCCGGATCGGCACAGTGAAAACCGGAGATGGAAAAGTCTGGTGGGCGGCATTTACAAGCTTTGAGGAAGAACTGAAAGGCGGCGGAAGCGTACAATCCACTTTTCTGACAGACATAGATCAGCTTTTTCATTCAGCATTACAGGTAAATGAGATTGAGGGAATTATTCTTAACCCATGGAATCGGACGATCATGCTCGATAAGAACCTGATTAATATTATATTGGGAAATATATGAAGCTATGTAAAGAACTCTCATGTTCAGTTAAATAAAAGTCCTCATTGTTTATCCTTTTTACAATTTTTGCAAAGTTATGCGATAATTAAAAATGGATAAATACTGAGGACTTTTCTGCTTATCGGGAGTTTCCCATTTTGTTTAATTCAGGCAAGATTGTAACCAGCATGGTAATAAAGCACAGAGAACCACCGATCACATTGGATACCGGCTCTGCCATAAACACGCCATCTGTACCCATGTGTAATCCATAGGGCAGGAAATAAGTCAGCGGAACCACGATAAATACTTTACGAAGCAGGGAGAAAAAAATCGCCTGCTTTTTTTTATTTAATGATTTAAACACTGTCTGACCAATATACTGCAGATCCATAAAAATAAAGGCTGCGAAGTAAAGCTTCAGTGCAGGAACTGCATCCTTTAATAGTAGTTTGTCTGAACTGAAGATCCCGATCAGAAATTCAGGGGCAATGAGAATAACGCTCCACATGATACCTGTATAAATCAGAACCATAATGATTAGAACAACCCCTGCTTTCTTTACCCTGTCAGGACGTCTGGCTCCGTAATTGTAGCTGAGAACAGGAGAGGTTCCCTCATTGATCGCATGGATAGGTGTCTCCACCATCTGGCGAACACTGGATATAATAGTCATGACAGAGATATAAATATCACCGCCTGTCACGGAAAGAACATTATTGCAGCAGATACTTACCAGGCTATTAGTCAGCTGCATGATAAATCCGGCAGACCCCAGACTGATGATATCCCTGGCATGTCTGGTGCACTCAGAAATCTCATTTATATGAATCCATCTTACCTTCAATTCTGATTTTCCATGAAGAAAATAAAATACAAGCAAGGCAGAGAGAATCTGAGAGATGACAGTAGCAATCGCTGCACCCTTAATCCCCATATCCAGAACAAAAATAAAAATCGGATCAAGAATAATATTTGCCACTGCACCGACTGTTACTGACAGCATACCGATAATGGCATATCCCTGTGCATTGATAAAAGGATTCATTCCTGTTGCTATCATGGAAGGGAGAGTACCCAGAAGGTAAATCATCAGATAGGGATACGCATAAACCAGAGCATCATCTGAAGCACCAAACAGAGTCAGTAAGGGGCGGGCAAAAAGAAATCCGATCAGCATCAGCACAGCAGCACTTCCACATAACATGGTGAAAGCAGTATTCATGATCATGTCAGCAGTCCTGGAATCTCCTTTTCCGCGGTTGATAGAGAAAATTGGTGCACCTCCGGAACCAAAGAGATTACTGAAAGCAGTAATGATCATGATGATCGGAAAGCATAAGCCCACAGCGCCAAGTGCAGTTGTTCCTATATCATGGATCCTGGCGATATAGATACGGTCCACAATGTTGTATAAAAGATTCAATATCTGCGCTACCAGCATGGGAAGTGCAGCACTTAATATATTGTTGGTTACAGTTCCATTTTCAAAATCAATTCGTTTCATTATAAATCTTCCTAAGTTTAAAACTTTTATCGTGCATATAAGTATATCATAAAGTAAACAGAAATTCACTCTGATACAGTGGTGTTGGAACAAAATATTCTCTGAAATTGTCATAAGTCATGATACAGAGAATAAAAAAGCATTTTTTATCCATACTATTTTCATGTAACAAAATACAGTATTTCTTAAAAAAGGAGACAACAGACTATGATTTTAAAAGAAAAGGAACGTTCAGTAATCGAAGATCTTCAGACACAAGAGAAAAGCTGTGTGGAAAAGTATGGAAAATACGCAGAACAGGCCAGAGACCCGGAGCTTAAAAATCTTTTCCGGAATATCCAGCAGGAAGAACAGAAGCATTATGAGTCTTTGTCAATGATTCTTTCCGGAAGTGTGCCTGAATGTAACTGTAATGACAGATCAGGCAGAGATTATCAGCCAAAAGCGGTCTATACAGCTATGAGTTCACCGGAAGACAAAGAGCACGATGCGTTTCTTGCAACAGACTGTATTGGTACAGAGAAGCTGGTGTCAGGAACATACAATGATGATGTATTTGCCTTTGGCGATAGTGGTGTACGCAAGCTGTTGGCTGATATACAGATTGAGGAGCAGAATCATGCGGAGATGCTGTATAAGTATAAAACAGTGAATGGAATGGCATAACAGCGAAAATTCCCAGATGACTCTGAGAGGAAAATCCCAGATAAGTGGCGATTTCAATATAAGAATAGGGGGAACAAGCCAGAAGATTCCTGGTAAGTTTTACCTTTTCCTGTAAAATGAAATCCGTAAGAGTAACGTTTTCACATTGCCTGAATAGTTCAGAAAGATAATTCGCATTCAGATGCAGATACTCTGCAATATCCTGGATGCGGATTTTTCGTGTAAATGTTTGAAAATGTAATCTTTGGACTGTTCCACCCAGATATTTTTGGAGGTAATATCAGAAAGAAGTCTATGAAGCAAGAATCAAGATCCATCGTTCTGAGTACATTACAGAAAGAGACTTCACAAGAATTAAATCCATGGGAATGGATGCAGTGAGAATCCCGGTTCCATATTTCATTTTCGGTGACAGAGAACCATTCATCGGATGTATTGAATAATTGCGCGTCGCATTCTCGTTACTTTAGTGAGGAGTTAGACGCGCAAATTTTTTACTTAAAGAAAGAACACATGTTTACTTCTGGCACTATATGTGCTAAAATATAGCCATGGGTAATAGAAAAAACAACAGAATCTGAGAAAAGAGTTATCAGGGAGGAATAAAAATGCAGATAATATCCAGTTATGGTGTAGAAT
>NZ_JBQHWS010000203.1:0-4009 GCF_052063845.1 Blautia sp. HCP3S3_D9 | reverse complement strand
GAACTTCAACATAATGATGCCTCCTTTCGTTGTATTCCCTACAAATAGGATAGCACATTTTGTTGAAGTTTCTTTATATTTATTTTATCTAGCACAACAAGTTAATTTAATATATTGTGCCACTGCATTGTCGTGCAGCAATGCACACTCTGCCAGATCCTGCAGGCTTTGACCCTGTATACCCATTTTTTCAGCAGTACAAACCGCCATATATGCCACACGTTTAGAATGATTGTTTGTTACTTTAATCAGCTCTGCCTCTACACAGTCCAATGCATATGAGCAGGCTGCTAATAACCCCAGCACATCAAATTTCATTTTTGATCTTGTCTCCTCCTTTGTTCTGTTTTCTGAGAAATCTGGAATATGCTTACCATGACAGATTTCTCAGCCTCGGATCAATAAAAGCATATGTTTTGTCTTTTCTTTAATTTTTCCATGACCGTTGGATATTTTTTATAATCTGTGTGAGGTAAGGCCTGGGCAGCTACCATCTGTTCCAGAAAATCATCCACTTCCGCAAATTGTATATAAGTCATTTCTTCCAGTATCTGATCAATATCTGCAAGAAGTTCTTTGTTCAGCAAAAGCTTCTGTGCTCCTTCCAGCGAAGAATTTCCAGCATTGATCATCTTCTCCCGTTCCATGTCAGGATACATCCCAATGGTAATGGCTGATTCCACAGATACATATTTTCCAAAAGAGCCGGCTGCATAAAATCGATCTGCCTGATTCAGTTCAAGTCCAGATTCCCGGAGCATGATCTCAACCATTATATGTGCTGCGGCTTTGGTAAGAATAAATTCGTCGATATCTTTCTGATAAAAATACAGACCCGGAGCATATTCTATGCAAAGCTGACCTTCTCGTTTCTGAATAAGATTCGTTTTTTCAGGAGAAAACTTACCACGAATATCTATCCAGCCTTCTAAAAAAAGTTCCGCAATCAGATCGACAATACCGGAACCGCAGATACCCTTAGGGCTAATTTTTCCTGAAGAGTTACCAATTACATGAACATGGATTTTTCCACCTCTTATCCTCACGCTGTCCACTGCTCCGGCATCTGCCCTCATCCCGGTATGTACTACACCGCCTTCCAATGCAGGCCCCGCCGCACCGGCGCCGCAAAGAAGAAAATCTTTATTTCCTATCACAAGTTCACCGTTGGTTCCAATGTCAAAGAAAACACTGATTCCATCCTTTTTATATAATTCCGTTTCAATCATTCCACTGATGATGTCACCACCCAGATAATTAGACTTCGCCGGATAACAATATACATAACCATTCAGCGGAATGTCCAGATCTTTTGCCGGCTGGAATCCCGGACGGTCTGCATGAACAGCATGTGGCGTATAAAAGACACAGAAAGCATCTATTCCCAAAAGAAAGTGGATCATGGTGGTATTGCCTGCTACTACCATAGACAGACATTTTCGTGACACCGGATGCTTTACATCCAGCTTATCCATGCACTCTATAATAGACTCAACTGTAGCAAGCCGTATCTCTTCCAGTTTTTTCCTGTCATCTTTGCAGAAAAAAATACGTGATAAAATATCGGTTCCCCACTGAATCTGTTTATTAAAGCAGCTCTCTTCTCCCAATATCTCACCACTATTACAATCTAAAAGTCTCACCACTACCGTTGTACTTCCAAGATCCACAGCCAGCCCATAATGCTGTCTGGCTGTATCTCCGCTTTCTATATCAACCAGCTCCCATTTTTCTCCATTCCAGGAAAGCGAAACGGTTATTTTCCAACCTGCACGATCAAGTAATGGATATAGTTGTCTCAACATGCGAACCGGAATATGAACCTCCTCTTTCACGCCCTCCGCGGATAAAGCTTCCAGAATGCGCTGCTGGTCTGAACGCTGATCCTCTTCGGTTGGAACAGAAAGATCAAGATATAATTTTCGGCTAAGACCTCTCATAGTATTCATCTCCCTACAATTTGTGCATTTTTTATTCTGTAAAAAAAGAAGGACATCCGTTATATCACATACTTGACGTCCTTCCTTTTCATTGTTATTTATTACACTTCTGAGAACTGATCTTTTCCTACGGAACATAACGGACATTCAAAATCTTCCGGAACATCTTCCCATTTTGTTCCCGGTGCGATACCACCTTCTGGATATCCTTCCTCTTCATCATACTCCCATCCGCAAACATCACATACGTATTTCATTAGTTAATCCTCCTAATTCTGATTTTCTTAAGTATTATTAAAATCCAAAATACATTTTTATCATACCCAGAACGAAGAGATGTACTGGATAAAACAAATAATTTACAATCTTATTCTGCCTTCCCCGTTCTCCATTATATGTAAGGGTTAATCCAAATCCCAATAACGCCCACGGTTCTTTATACATAGCCAAAAAGCAAAATGGAATTGCCCAAACAGGTTTTTTATGAAAAATATATAAAAATTACCCAATTAAGACTGCATGATACTCATAATCCAATCCCAATATCATCGCACTCAGGCATCCGGCTCCCACGATTACAGCGGAAATGAAATACCATAATATACGCCAACGTACTCCCATTTTTTCTTTTAATGTATCTATGATCCAAATGATAACGAGTACCAAAGCCAATGTGAACATAATATTGTTTCCATTTGGCTCAAAATAGGATGCCGTTGTAAACATGTCATATGGAATTTCTGAGATTATTCCAAACAAAAGAAGCATACCTAAATATTTCCACCTGTTTGTCGTTCTGAAATAACCTTCTATCAATAAAAATATAAAGATCGGGAAAGCTATTCTTCCTAATATGTCAAAAATATCACTTATCACAAGCAATATTCCTCCATTCAAATTAGGATAAATCAGAGCCTTATTTACATGATCTATGAGCATAGTTGTAAATGCGATATACTTTAATTGTGCTCCGGATAATGTTTTCAGTTTGTTCATTTCCGCCCCTCATTGTATCGTATAACAGACATACCCATATTCATATCTGCAATTCACATTAATAGTTTTCTGCATGTACTTCAAAATAGCTCTGCGGGTGATTGCATACCGGGCATACTTCCGGTGCTTTTGTTCCCACTACGATATGTCCACAATTACGGCATTCCCATACTTTGACTTCGCTCTTTTCAAATACCTGTGCAGTTTCAATATTCTTAAGAAGTGCACGATATCGTTCTTCATGATGTTTCTCAATCTCTCCTACAGCTCTGAATTTTGCTGCAAGTTCTGGAAATCCTTCTTCCTCCGCTGTTTTGGCAAACCCTTCATACATATCTGTCCACTCGTAGTTTTCACCTTCTGCAGCAGCGGCCAGATTTTCTTTTGTGTCACCAATTCCGGCCAGCTCCTTGAACCACATCTTTGCATGTTCTTTCTCATTATCGGCTGTTTTTAAGAATAATGCTGACATCTGCTCATAGCCTTCCTTTTTTGCAACAGAAGCAAAATAAGTATATTTATTTCTTGCCTGTGACTCTCCTGCAAATGCCTCCTGTAAATTTTTCTCTGTCTGTGTTCCTGCGTATTTGTTTACTGCCATTTCCTTTACCTCCGCTTTCTTTATCACTTTTTCAAAATCTGATGCCGGATGTTTGCACAAAGGACATACAAAATCATCCGGTAATTCTTCTCCTACATACTCATATCCACAGATCCTGCAACGCCATATTGTCTGACCATCTTCTGTTTTTCCTACTGCCTGTGGCTTAGGTTTTATGTGATTCTGATAGTACTCGTATGTTACAGAAGGGATATCACTTAAGACTTCCATATCTGTTATTTCACCAATAAACATCGTATGGGAACCCAAATCTTCTGTTTTATTAACACTTACAGAAATATACGCATTTGTTCCTTCTGTGATATAGTAAATTCCATTTTCGCCCCTTGCACATTTTTCAAATGTTTCAAACTTCCAAACATGCCGGGCGGCATGCTCTCCTTTCGTCGTTCCTGCCTTCCGGCGCAAACAATGCATGAATCCAGCCAGTTTACAGTTTATTCTTTTTCCC
>NZ_JBQHWS010000202.1:0-4104 GCF_052063845.1 Blautia sp. HCP3S3_D9 | reverse complement strand
TGGATGCTCTTTTTTCATTCACTTGATAGGTGAAAAGCAATATACTGTTAAAACACAGCAACTATGCGGCTTTCAGCCGGTTTCACGGCTGT
The DNA here is from genome assembly GCF_052063845.1 of Blautia sp. HCP3S3_D9. NCBI lineage: Bacteria > Bacillati > Bacillota > Clostridia > Lachnospirales > Lachnospiraceae > Blautia > Blautia sp. HCP3S3_D9. The sequence continues at coordinate 4,012 of NZ_JBQHWS010000202.1, read as the reverse complement.
TCCGCGAATAATCTAGGATGAATGTAGTAGACGTGGCATCAACTTCATAAAAATTTCGAGGAGGTAAACCAATGTTATCTAATGAACTACTGGTTGACGCTATTAAAAGCGGTGCTACAAATGAGGAAATTTACGAACTTGTCAGGTCAATCTATGGAGAGGCCATGAAGAAAACCTATTATTCTTTGCTTAATAGAGATAAATATTATCAATCGCTTCTTACTAAAACAGATGAAGCCGAGAAAAAGCTGAACCAACAAGAGATGTCTGTGGAAACCAGAAATGCTGTAGATCATTTTATTGATTTATCTACGGAAATAGATGATGAATCTCATGCCGTATTGTATCTTGCAGCATTTATAGATTCATACCGTTTTTTCAAGGCATTGGGACTTGTCATTTGCTAATAAACTTCAAAAAATAAAATATGTATGACGACAACAGGAGGAAAGGTATCTGCCTTTCCTCCTGTCATTTTTCTTAAAGATTATATTCTTTATATAACTGCTCACCTCTCGCCTGTCCGATTGCCTCTCCTTCTGCACGTCCAATCGCTTTTCCCTCAGCTTTAAGTCTTTCAGATTCCAATTCCAGGACTTTTCCTCCCATAATATCACCTATTCCTTTCCGAACATTCTCTTCTTTTCGTAAGATATAGGGTACATCATATTACCAGTATTTCTTCACATAATTACTGGCAGCTTCTTTAGATAAAGAAAACTCTTCCATCACATTTTTAATAGCTGCTTTCTGGTCAAGTTTAAATTTTTTACAGGTTTTAATTGTGCCAGCAATCATGCCCTCCTGAAGTCCTTCTTTCTTGCCTTCCTGCTTTCCTTCCATTTTTAATTCTTCCAACGCACTACACATATTAACCCGACCTCCTTTTTGTTCCAGTTCTAAAGCATGATCTATCAGTTCCTGCGACTGTGTGATCGCTCCGATCACCACTCCCAGTTCTGATGCAATCAGCCTGTCTTTATATACTGTATTAATTTTATTATAATCACGTTCATATATAGAACGGCTGATATCAAATACAGTATTGACATCCTGATTATGAAACTGAAGTGATCCGCTTGTCCTTAATTCGAGTAAATTCATCTTATAGTCTGCTACCAGAGGTTTTATTTTCTCTGGAACCTCCAGCATATCCATCAGGCACAAAGGTCCGTCCCATGGATTCTCTCCATAATAAACGCAAAGGCTTATCATTGGATGCAGTCTGTCTGTTTTCTTCATATTGGAAAGAAACTCATCTGATGATGCAAAGTTCTTATCTTTTCGGTTCTTTGCTGCAATTTCCTGATACTCTTTTAGATAGGAAAAACCATCTCCAATCATATGACGAAGTGGCATTGCATAATGAATTTTTGCCTGATTTTCCAGTCCCCAGATTACAAAATCAATACCATATGCTGTTTTCTTTACAACATCCAGTACTTTCTGTACTGTTTCAGCATGTCCATTAAATTTGAGAAATGAGGAAACATCCGTGTCTGCTTCTGACAGATCAGCTGGATTCAGTACCTGTTCACCGTCAAACAGTGCAGCATTAAACAAATCTGCAAAATGATGATTGTCTCTCCAAAAGTTCTTTAGTATGGTATCCGGTTTAATTTTATTTTGTTTCACCGTTTGCCATCCTCCTTTTCTAATATCACTATACCATAGGTTATTTTCGATTTCTATCAGAAAATTTTTCTAATCTTCCTTATCCCTGTTATTTTCTATGGTATAAGCGTTTTTCCCATGAACTTTAATACATAATTCGTCAAACTGAATGTTCCTGCAATACCGAATTAGTGAACATTCCGGTACCATTCCGTATATACACGATTTAATGTAAACGACATGATTGCCAGAATGTTTGCTCTTATCGTATCATCCGGCCAGGTGGCATAGATTTCACTGCTTGCTACATTTTTAATATAATCCCGATAACGTACATAATAATTCTCTGCTGAGGAATCATTGATCGGGCCGTCATGTACCACGATATATTCCGGAACAACCACTTTGTTCAGTACGATTTCTCCGGTTTCATTGATTGCCTTAATCTCAGATTCCTCAATCTTTGGCGGATATTCATAAAACAAAGTATGTGGCGGGATTACGACTCTTTGATAGCTTTCTCCCGGCTCCAGTGCATTTAATGTCGCCGGCTGTCTGGACAGAACATCCGGCAGCACCTCGCTGCCTGCCACTTCCTTAGGCTCAAACCCTTCCGCATCAATCTGCACCGTATATTCCGCATAAGGTTGCTGCTCCACCGGTTCCATACTGTATTCCAACGGCGGAGTCTTCAATTCGATCACCGGCGTCCTCCCCGAAGAATCCGTTATCACCTCTTCGATCACACTGTCCGGCGCTCCCGTATAAGAAATCCTCACCCGCGCATTTTCAACCGGACGGTTACTCAGCTGATCCACCACCGAAACCTGGTATCGTCCCGTATCCACATTCGCCTGCTGCATACGCATATTTTTATAAAAAGCCATAAAAGCTCCTCAAAAGCTGCTTTATTAATAGTTTATGCTCCTCAAAATTGAAATGTCACATGATAATTATTTTATACCTGTTATCATTCACCTTGTAACCTTAATAATCAACACCACTTTACAACTTTTTCATAAAAAAATATCGTACAGGGTTTTCTGATGTATAATGAGTTTGCTGAAAACATTACAAAGGAAAGTGGCCCTGTACGACAAAATCATTATACAACGAAAAAACACTGATTGGTAGACTTCATCAATATTTTTTGATTTATTTTGAAACTTTTTCTGTTCCAACAGCAGATACCCTGTTTCTGTTGATATTATTCATATTTGGCACAAAGTTTGAAAATGTTTCAAAACTGTTTGACCATGCTGCACACAATGGTTCTAACTATTTGAATGGACATTGCTTTGTGAGCGTCATGCTCTGCGTGCCCGTCTGGAATCACGATAAGGTATCGTACCTTTCTGTTCCTCTCGGTTATCGTATGTGGCAGAAAAAAGAATCAAAACTGGAATTGGCCGCATCCATGATCCGGCAGGTTATGCCAGAATTTCACGGCAAAGAACATGTCATTATTCTTTGCGACAGCTGGTATACAAAACAGAACCTGGTATCTGTCATTGATGAATATCCAAACCTGGATCTGATTGGTAATGCAAGGGCTGACTCTGTCATGTATGATCTTGAGCCTGCGCGCACTGGACACAGGGGACGTCCTGCTAAACATGGCAAACGCCTTTCTGTTGAGACAGATTTTACTTTTTCCAATGAAAAGATTGGAGATTATTATACCGGTGTCCGCCGGGTTCTGACCAGGATCTTTGGTACCCGTGAAGTCCTTGCGTATGTCACTGCCGCTGAAAAAGAGCATGGCACAAAACGGCTGTTCTTCAGCACTGTTTTTCCAGAAGATCTGCAGATTTTCTGTGCATGGCAGGAGAAAGCACCACTGAACCAGACAGGCAGTGACCGGATGAAATACATTCCACTCTTTCTATACTCGTTTCGCTGGAATATTGAAACGAGCTACTATGAGCAGAAAACATTCTGGTCTTTTTGCAGCTATATGGTGCGAAGCTGCAAAGGGATTGAGATGCTGGTTAACCTGATCAACATCAGTTACTGTGCTATGAAGATTCTGCCCTATCAGAACGAACATTTTTCTGAGTACCGCACCAAAAGTGTACAGGAGTTTCGTTTTGAATTAAGTCAGGGCATTCGCAGTCAGATATTTTTTGCCACTTTCGTGAAAAATATCGAAACACACATAAAATCAAATGCTATGACAAGGGCTTTAAAACAGTTGGTTTGTCAGCAAGTCTACCATTTATAAAGTTGTAAACTGGTGTAATTATGATGTTATCCTATAATTTAACTTTTCATTTTCCCACAGAAAAAAACACTTTCGTTTCCTCTTAGCGTACATTACTTCAGAGGATTGCTATAAGTACAAGATTATCATAAATCCAAGATAAGTTCCTGTCTCTTATACACATCTGACGCTGCC
>NZ_JBQHWS010000201.1:0-4109 GCF_052063845.1 Blautia sp. HCP3S3_D9 | reverse complement strand
GATACACTCCTTTCCTTGCGGAGGAAGGGTGTGCGAACTCTTTTATTTTCTATGTCTAAACAAAGATATAAAAAGTAATTGTATTAGACTTGATTTATATTTTTGTCTAAATATTGTTAAAAAAAAGACAAAGATTAGCAGGCACTAACTGCTATCAAGAAAAGTATTAACAACTATATTTTAAGCAACACGAATTTACCTGAACAACTAAGAAAGGATAATGTTAAGTATGAAGTACAGTTATTATCCGGGTTGTACCCTGAGAAACAAGGCGAAAGATCTGGACGAATATGCCAGAGCCAGCGCCAGAGCACTTGGGTTTGAACTGGAAGAAATCGAAGACTGGCAGTGCTGTGGAGGTGTTTATCCTCTGGGAACTGACGAAATCGCTACGAAGCTTTCTTCCGTACGTGCTCTTAATCAGGCCAAAGAAAAGGGCCAGGATCTGGTAACAATCTGCTCTGCCTGTCATCACGTGATCAAACGTGTCAATGATGATATGAAAAATGTGGAAGATATCCGCACCAGAGCAAATAATTACATGCAGCTTGATGAGCCTTATGCAGGCGAGACAACAGTGCTCCATTATCTGGAAGTACTTCGCGACAAAGTCGGTTTCGACAAGCTGAAAGAGAAAGTGGTAAACCCGCTTACAGGAAAGAAAATCGGAGCCTATTACGGATGCCTCTTATTACGTCCGGGCAAGATTATGGCTTTCGATGATCCGGAGAATCCAACCATTATGGAAGATTTTATTCGTGCACTTGGTGCAGAACCGGTGATCTATCCATACAGAAATGAATGCTGCGGCGGTTACATTTCTCTCAAAGAAAAAGAAATGTCCCAGAACATGTGTCAGAAAATCGAAGACAGTGCCAAAGGCTTTGGTGCAGATATGCTGATCACTGCCTGTCCATTGTGTAAATATAATTTAAACAAAAACGCTTCCAGCGAACTGCCTGTATATTATTTCACAGAGCTCCTTGCAGAAGCCCTCGGAGTAAAAGAGGAGGTAGCAAAATGAGAAACGAACATTCAGCAGCAGAGAAGATCAAAGAAATCTCAGGAACAAATCCGCTGAAATGTATGAAATGTGGAAAATGTTCTGCTACCTGTCCATCCTTCAATGAAATGGATATCAAACCACATCAGTTTGTATCCTATGTTGTAAATGAAGATATTGAAGCACTTGTCAATTCAAAATCTCTCTGGAAATGTCTTTCCTGCTTTGCCTGCGTAGAGCGTTGTCCGAGGGATGTAAAACCTGGAAAGCTCATCGATGCAGCAAGACAGTTAGTTGTCCGCGAAAAAGGCGGCGATTATCTGAAAGCAGATGAGATCCCGGAACTTCTTGATCCGGAACTGCCACAGCAGCTTCTGGTAAGTGCATTCAGAAGATACAGGAGGTAGGAAACGTGCAGAGAATTGGTGTATTTGTCTGTCATTGCGGAAGTAATATCGCCGCTACGGTAGATGTAAAAAAAGTTGTTGAATTAGCTGCCAAAGAGCCGGGGGTGGTTCATGCAGAAGACTACCAGTATATGTGTTCAGAAGCAGGTCAGGCCAAGATTCAGGAAGCCATCAGAGAGAAAAAACTGACAGGCGTTGTTGTCTGTTCCTGTTCTCCCCGTATGCATGAGGCAACATTCAGAAAAGCAGCCGAAAGAGCCGGACTGAACCCATACATGGTGGAGATCGCAAATATCCGTGAGCACTGCTCCTGGATCCACAAGGATATGGAAGAGGCTACAAAGAAAGCCGTAATCCTTGCCAGAGCAGCAATCGCAAAAGTGAATTTAAATGCTCCTCTTCAGCCGGGAGAGAGCCGTGTTACAAAGAGAGCACTGATCATCGGCGGCGGTATTGCCGGAATCCAGACAGCCCTGGATATCGCAGATGCAGGATATGAAGTAGATATTGTAGAGAAAACTCCAAGTATCGGCGGAAGAATGTCACAGCTTGATAAAACATTTCCTACACTTGACTGTTCTGCATGTATCCTCACTCCTAAGATGGTTGAGGCAGCAGCTCATGAGAAGATCAATATCTATACATACAGTGAAGTAGAACATGTCAGCGGTTTCGTAGGTGATTTTACCGTTGATATCAGAAAGAAAGCAAGAAGTGTAAATATGGACAAATGTACAGGCTGCGGTGTCTGTCAGGAAAAATGTCCGTCAAAGAAGATCCCTAATGAATTTAACAGAGGATTAAACAACAGAACTGCTATTTACACTCCATTTGCACAGGCCATCCCAAATGTTCCGGTTATTGACCGTGAGAACTGTATTAAGTTCAAAACCGGAAAATGTGGAGTATGTTCCAAGGTATGTCAGGCAGGAGCCATTGAATACGATCAGCAGGATGAGATTGTAACACAGAAATATGGTGCCATTGTAGTTGCTACAGGTTTCGATACCATCAAACTTGACAAATACGATGAATATGCGTACAGCCAGAGTAAAGATGTGATCACATCTCTGGAACTGGAACGTATTATGAACGCAGCAGGTCCTACAAAAGGACACTTAGAGCGTCTTTCCGACGGAAAAGCTCCGAAAGAGCTGGTATTTATCCAGTGCGTGGGAAGCAGATGTTCCGATGACAGAGGAAAGCCATACTGCTCCAAGATCTGCTGTATGTACACAGCAAAACATGCAATGCTGATCCGCGATAAATATCCGGATACAAATGTAACAGTCTTCTATATTGATGTGCGTACCCCAGGTAAGAACTTCGATGAGTTCTACAGAAGAGCAGTAGAGCAGTACGGTGTAAACTACATCAAAGGACAGGTTGGAAAAGTTATTCCTCAGCCGGATGGAAGCCTTCTTGTACAGGGATCTGACCTGATCGATAATAAACAGATCCTTAAGAAAGCAGATATGGTCGTTCTTGCAACAGCTATTGAACCAAATCCGGATGTGCGTAAGATCGCTACCATGCTTACAGCAAGTATTGACACAAATAACTTCCTCACAGAAGCTCATGCAAAGCTTCGTCCTGTAGAATCTCCTACAGCAGGTATCTTCCTTTCCGGTGTATGCCAGGGACCGAAAGATATTCCGGAGACAGTTGCACAGGCCGGTGCTGCAGCAGTTAAGGCAATCGGTCTTCTTGCAAAAGATAAACTGACAACCAACCCATGTACAGCAAAATCCGATGAACTGTTATGTAACGGATGTTCTACATGTGCAAATGTCTGCCCGTATGGAGCAATCTCCTATGAGGATAAAGAAGTAAATGACCACGGTATCCGTGAAACAAGAAGAGTAGCCGTTGTAAATACAGCACTTTGCCAGGGCTGTGGTGCATGTACAGTAGCCTGCCCGTCCGGTGCTATGGATTTGCAGGGCTTTTCCAACAGACAGATTATCGCGGAGGTAGATGCAATATGTCGATAGAAACAAACGAAGAATTCAGACCTAAGATTGTGGCATTCTGCTGTAACTGGTGCAGTTATGCAGGTGCAGACCTTGCAGGAAGCAGCCGTCTTTCCTATCCGGCTGATGTAAAGATCATTCGTGTCCCATGTTCCTGCCGTGTCAATCCAATGTTCATCCTCCGCGCTTTTGAAAAAGGTGCTGACGGTGTGATTATGTGTGGATGTCATCCTGGAGACTGTCACTACAGCACAGGTAACTACTATGCAAGAAGACGTATGACCCTTCTTTTCTCCATGCTGGACTACATCGGTGTGGAAAACGGAAGAACAAGAGTAGAATGGGTTTCCGCTGCTGAAGGTGTGAAATTCTCCCAGACTATGAATGAGTTTGTAGAGAAGATCCATTCACTTGGTAAGAACGTAAGATTGGAGGATTTAAGATGCAGGAGCTGATAAATCGTGCAAAAGAACTTCTTGCTGACGGTACAGTTGCAAGAGTTCTGGGATGGAAAGCCGGAGATCTGCCTTATAATCCGGAACCGGCTTACTTTGAAACAGAAGAATCTCTGAAAGATTTTGTATATAACGGATTCTGCGGTGCAAACCTCAGTAAATATATGATCGAAGCTTCCAAACTGGAAGGCAAAACACTGGTTTGTTTAAAACCATGTGATACATACAGTTTTAACCTGCTGATCAAAGTGCATCGTGTAGACCGTGAGAA
>NZ_JBQHWS010000200.1:0-4132 GCF_052063845.1 Blautia sp. HCP3S3_D9 | reverse complement strand
TCGTATGGAAGTAAGCCCGACGATTTTAGCATCGCATGGCCATAAGTCTATGAAGTTTTACCCTCATAGAGCGATGTTTGTGCGTCAACGTGTCGCACCAAAGATATTTTCTATCTCACGGCTGGCAAGCAGGTCTTTTACGTTCTGTGTGATACCCGTCGGAATACCACCCCATTTACGGAATCGCTTCCAGATTTCCACACTGTACGCAGCTGTCTGTTCTTCTTTTAAAAGCAGATGAAACTCATCAATATAGTATCTGGTACTCTTATTCGCTGAACGGTTAATCGTTACTCTGTTCCATACCTGATCCTGTACGATCAGCATACCAAGCTTTTTCAGCTGTTTTCCTAAGTCTTTGATGTCGAAACATACCATGCGGTTATTCAGTTCCACGTTGGTTCTGTGGTTGAATACTCTCAGAGAACCATTGACGTAGATTTCCAGTGCAGTCGCAAGACGCTGTGCCTCCTGTTCCTTCTGCTCACGGAGAAGATTATATAAATCCTCTAAGATCGGCATTTTTTCCGGTACTGGGTCAGAAAGAAAGTCCTGATACACCAGACGTACACAACGGTCAATAACTGTTTTTTCTACCGGCTCCAGTCCATTCTTCCCACCAACTACCAGCTCACAAAGAGACAGGATAAAGTCAGACTTTAAGGAAAGTGGGTCATCATCATCTGCGTAATCCAGATTGATGTCCATCGGATTGATATAATCATGGCTGGTCGGTGAAATGCGGATAACCTGTCCATGAAATGCCCGGAACAACGGATAATACTCCCCTTCCGGATCACACACGATAATGTCATCTTTTGTCACGATAAATGCGTTGGTGATCTCACGCTTTGCCGCAAATGACTTACCGGCACCCGGTGTACCCAAAATCAAACCATTCGGGTTTTTCAGTTTCTTTCTGTCTGCCATGATCAGATTATTGGACAGGGCATTTAAACCATAGTAAATGGATTCCCCACCCATAAACAATTCCTGTGTGGTAAACGGAACAAAGATTGCCGTAGATGTTGTGGTAAGTGCCCTTTTGATAGGCACAAGATTCATAGCAAGCGGCAGGCAACTCATAAGCCCCGGCTCCTGCTGATAATCCAGACGTTTCAATGCACAGTTATATTTCTGTGCAATACCGGCAGTCTGGAATACGACATTTTCAAGCTCCTGTTTTGTCTCTGCCGTATTTAAAAACAGTGCCGTTACAAGGAACATTCTCTCATTCCTGGACTGTAAATCTTCCAGAAGTCTCTTGGCTTCTCCACCATATGTAGTTAAGTCTGATGGGATAATGTCCATGTCATATCCGGCACGAACTGCCTTTTTCTGCTCCTCAATCTTCATCCGGTTAATATCGGTCACCTTGCTCTTTACCAGCTTGATCGCTTTCATCTGGTCAATGGACTGGATATGGAAGTTCACCATAAGGTTACTGTCCATCTCCAAAAACTCTGCCAGCATCTTGTCCGTAAGCTCCGGTGCAAGAATCTGAAGATAAGAGACGGCTCCTATCGTTCCACCCATCTGAAAATCTTTTCCATTCTTAAATACGAAACTGGTCGGTGCGATATAATCCTTTGTGCTAAGACCTGTACGAAGTACCTCATCATAAGAAAAATGAAAAGGGACTTTACTATCCTGATTGAATGTCTCGTACATGATCTGCAGCCTTTCCGTTCCATTCAGCGGATACGCTGTCACTCCAAGAATCTTGAAATTATTCATAATATCCGACTCGATACGTTCCAGTTTCGGTCGTGCTTCCCGGATACTCTCTGCTTCGATACCAAACGTGATATATTTGGTACGCATCAGACCATTATTTCCTTTTGCCAGCTGATTATTAAGCATCTGTGCAAACTCCATACGCAGATCATCAAACTCATCCTCCTGCGGATTGATATGGATAACCTTTTCATACTCCGCCATGTTGCTGTGCTGATTGATAAAGGAAAGCTGAAAATGAATCGTGCTGTCAAAATAATTTAAGAAGTCACACCAGTTTTCAAAGATCGCATTTTTATCCTCATTCTGAGCTAACTGGTAGTTGATGTCATAAAAACGGATGGTCTTGGAATAAAATTTATCCTGTACACGACAGATACCATCTCTCCCCATCTCATGATAAGGAATGGACTGCTGTGCTGTAATCCGTTTATCTTTGGCAGTATTTGCTACTTTCTTTTCAGTGCTTCCACCTTTTTCTCCTGAAACCTTCTTCCCTTCCGGCTGCTGTCTTGGCAGTGCTGTAGCTGAACTGCTCTTTTTCTTCTTTGCACTTTTCTTTGCTTCACGCATTGCCTGTTTCTCTGCTTTTGCCGCAAGCTTCGCTTCTTTCTTCGCATTTTTCTTATCCGCTTTTTCATGCTCTTTATGAAGTTTCGCTTCATATTTCTGTGCCCTTTTCAAAGCCTTCTTTTCCCTGCGGGTCAGCTTTCTGTTTGGTCGGCGTACCCCTCTCTGTCTTTCTAATGCTTCATAACCCGTTACCATTGGCTCGCTGTGCAGTCTGCCGCTTACCGGCTTACTGCTGACCGCCAGATCTGGAATATCTTCTCCACCATCCTCTTCATCCAGCCAGTAATCATTTGGATAACATTCTTCTTCCAATCTCTGTGGTGGCTGTCTATCGTTTTTTCTTTTTAACACTCTTCTGTCCTCCCTTCTTTTTTCTGACCATGATAAATTTCTTCTCATACAGATTTTCCATCTGATACTTCCGTACCGGAGGACGGATAAATTTCACGGTGATCATATTTTTCAAAACCTTTTCTAACGGAAGCCCATCCTTTTCATACATGGCAAATAAAAATGCCGGAAGCATCAAAAGGCACATCCCGGTCGCTGCGTTACTGGAACCGATGATCCCTCTGGTAAGGAAATAAAATGGTACTCCCACTGCCGCTGCAATCCCAAAACAGATCAGCTGCCGTTTGGTCAAGTTGAAGATGATCTTATTTTTGACCTTGGTTAAGTCTTTAGGCACTGATACAAATGCCATTGCCAGTTCCTCCTTTCTTAGTGAGCGTTGAAGATACTACGGGCAAAGTTTCCTGTTTTCATCAAACTGAAACAAAGGATCACCGTGTATGCCATCACGCCGAACAATGCAGAATGTATGTTATCTGACATCTGGATATTCGCTACTAAGACTGCGTAAATTCCCACGCAGACCATCATAAAGAATCCCTGAAATGCCAGTGCAAACAATCCACGAAGATAGTTGTTTCCAATCTGCCCCCATTCCCGGTTAGACATAGTTGCAAATGGAATAGCTCCAACGGACGAATAGAGATAGATTTCAATCATACGCCCATACAAAATCACTGTAATAAAGACTGAGATAACCTTCATACACAGGCTCACAAGCATCGTTTCCAGTGCCAGTATGACAAGTTCACCGATTTCCATAGATTCCATTGCCGTTTCCATCGTGGTAATCATCGTATCTATATTGATCGCTGTATCGGAACTGATGACACCAGCGGCCCGGCTCACTACTGACTGCCCGACATCAAATACCGCCATGGTAATCGTGAAAGTATGGCTGACGATCCAGACTGCCACCCACATCTTGAAAAAATATTTAAAGAACATCCATGTATCAATGTCATGCATATTGTTCTTTTCTGTTAACATGGAAATCAGCTCATAACAAAGCACAAAGGTAATAATCATACCGGCAATCGGTACAATGACCGAATCGGAAAGATTTTGTATCATGCTGAAAATGTTCCCATTCCAGCCCTGCGGTGTCTGCCCAACCTGAGCAGCAATCTGACCGGTCTTTTCATTGACATCGGTATACATTGTTGTCAGGTTGGAACTTACCATGCCTGTCAGAAGATTCCTCATCCATTCTTCAATCGCTTCAAATATCCGATCCATGAGTCATCTCCCTCCTAAGTTTCTCAGCTAAACAAACCGGAAAGTAACGGTACAAGCTGGGTGCCGATCAAAACAACACCACCTCCCGCCATCAGCTGCTTAATCCCCTGGGATTTTGCACCCGATAGCGATAGGTAATCCTTTGAAGTTATCTCCGGATTTTCCCCCGCTCCACACCGTGCATGCGACTTTCACCGCACACGGCGCTCCATCGAATTCAGCCGTCCAGGGC
>NZ_JBQHWS010000199.1:0-4189 GCF_052063845.1 Blautia sp. HCP3S3_D9 | reverse complement strand
TGCTGCTACACGAGTAGTATTAAATACTCCTTTTACATTTAGATCCATGACTTTATCAAAAGTCTCCTCTGTATAATCCATAAATGAGGTGCTTTCTGAAATCCCTGCATTATTTACCAGTATGTCGACACATCCATATTTTTCAGTTGCCTCTTTAAAAGCCTTTCTGACAGACTCCATGCTTGCCAGATTCGGACTAATTCCAGCAACTATTGCATTGGGATATTTTTCTTTTAATTTATCTACAGCAACATCTGCCGATTCCTGTGAACTTGCTGCCAACACAACTGAAGCACCTTCCTTCAAGAATTTATCAGCTGTAGCAAATCCTATACCACGGCTTCCACCCGTAATGATTGCAACTTTATCTTTTAATCTCATTTAGACTACCTCCTTACTTAGTTTCTAGCTACATTATAAGCAAAAGGTAGATTATTTTCTGTGATATCATCACAAAATATCGCAATAAAAAACCCTGTTGCTCACGCACCAGGGTTTTGGTTTATCCATCCGTATTTAACACAAGATTAGGCTTCTATTCAACTTCTGAAAACTGATCTTTTCCAACATTACATAATGGGCATTCAAAATCTTCCGGAACATCCTCCCACTTTGTTCCTGGTGCAATACCACCTTCAGGATAACCTTCCTCTTCATCATATTCCCATCCGCAAACGTCACATACATATTTCATTAGTTTGTTCCTCCTTATAAATATATTAATACACAGCATATATTACTGTTGTATTTGTGTTGTTCTGTAACCTTAATATATATAAATGCTTTTAGCATTTCCATAATCCATGCAGGTTACAATAAGCATATACTTCTTCTACCTGTTCACCATCGCAAAGACAAAAATCTGCTACCGGCTCCTGCCCTGGATTTAACTGTTTTCTGTATATTCCCTGGTTTGTATTTAATGTAATCCACTCAATGAAATGCTCTTCAAGCATTGGATGTTTTGTCTCTCCGACCACGACATGAACATGACTGCCTTCTATCGTATATACAGGTACATGCTTCTCGACAGCAGCATCTGTCACTCCGGCTTTTAATTCCTGCATAGGTTCTCCGCAACAAATTACAGGTACACCCTTATCCTTTACCTTTTCAACAATGTTTCCACAATGCTTACAAATATAATACCTTACTTCCATGCCTTTTTCTCCTTCCATGTGTAAAATTTATAATTCAATTGTCTCCATAATCTTTTTCAATGAATCTGCAGATTCCTTAAGCTTTAACGCATGATACCTGCAAAATTTCTCTTTGCTATTTCAGGAATGATTGACTTAAATATTGCTACATTTTTATTTACGAGATCAAGCCTTGTCTCTCCCGGTTTCTGTCCCGCTCCGGCAGATATGACAACAATTGCAGCATCAGCTACATCATCATAATCTCCGGCATATATTTTCATCGGACTCGCAAATGGAATACCATGACTGATATCCATCGCTTCTCCTTCTGCCTTGTTCTTATCTGCATCGATAAGGACAATCTCTGTAAACAAGCCACTCTGCATCAGCGCAAATACCGATGCAGAACCAACAAAGCCACAGCCTATCATTACCGCTTTTTTGAATTAATCACTTTCTTCTTCGTAATAATCTCATCTCCTTAATAATTCTCTTCATGTACTTCAAAATAGCTCTGTGGATGATTACATACCGGACATACTTCAGGCGCCTTAGTTCCTACCACAATATGTCCGCAGTTACGGCATTCCCATACCTTAACTTCGCTCTTTTCAAATACCTGTGAAGTTTCAATATTCTTAAGAAGTGCACGATATCTTTCCTCATGGTGCTTCTCAATCTCACCTACTGCCCTGAATTTTGCTGCAAGCTCAGGGAATCCTTCTTCCTCAGCTGTTTTAGCAAAGCCATCATACATATCTGTCCACTCATAATTTTCGCCTTCTGCCGCTGCCGCCAGGTTTTCCTTTGTATCACCAATTCCTGCTAATTCCTTGAACCACATCTTTGCATGTTCTTTCTCATTATCTGCAGTCTTTAAAAACAATGCTGACATCTGCTCGTAACCTTCCTTTTTCGCTACAGAAGCAAAATAGGTATACTTATTTCTTGCCTGTGATTCCCCTGCAAATGCCTCCTGTAAATTCTTCTCTGTCTGTGTTCCTGCATATTTGTTTGCTGCCATCTCTTTTACCTCCGTTTTCTTTACTACTTTTTCAAAATCTGATGCCGGGTGCTTGCACAAAGGACATATAAAGTCATCTGGTAATTCCTCGCCTACATATTCATATCCGCAAATTCTGCAACGCCATATTGTCTGACTGTCCTCTGTTTTTCCAACCTCCTGTGGCTTAGGCTTAATATTATTCTGATAATAATCATATGTTACTGAAGGAACATTGCTTAAAACTTCCATATCGGTTATCTCACCGATAAACATCGTATGTGAACCCAAGTCCTCTGTTTTAGTAACTGTCACAGAAATGTATGCATTTGTACCTTCTGTAATATAATAAATACCATTTGTGCCCCTGGCACACTGCTCAAATGCTTCAAACTTATTGGTATCTCTTCCTGATTGGAAGCCAAAATGTTTGAACAATTCAAATTGTGCCTTCTGACTTAAGACTGATACAGTAAATTTTCCGGTTCTTTGAATCATATCATGCGTATAATTTGCCTTATTTACACAGATACTTAACTGGTTTGGTTCCGATGCTGCCTGAATGGCTGTATTAATGATGCATCCGTTATCTTTTTCTGCTTCTTTAGCGGTCAATATAAACAGTCCATAACTCAACTTATACATTGCTTTCCTATCCATGCTGTTCCTCCTTTACCTTCTCCCTGCATTTCGGGCAAATGCCTTTAAATGAAATATCATAATCCACAAATTCAATTCCATGAGTGTTATGAATTCTTTCCAGCAAATCCGGTATTTGATCCATATCCACATCAAAAATTTCACCGCACTTTATACATCTTACATGGTAATGATTTTTCAATATAAAATCAAATCGGTTCTGTCCATCCGGAACTTCAACCTTTTTTAATGCACCTTCCTCTACCAATATATCAAGATTTCTATATACAGTTCCTTTTCCAATTGTTGGATATGCTTCTTTTATAAATTCATACACTTCATTTGCCGTAACGTGTCTTCTCATTTCGTATACGGCATTTCTTACAAGATCTTTTTGAATGGTATTTCTCCTACTTGTCATTCGTCCTCCTTATTAGGATTAGTTCTTAATAAGGATTATATACCACTATTATCCTGTTGTCAATAAAAATAGTAATAATTCTCATTATTATAAAAGCTGTCAAACTGAGCATCTTTTACCTGAATAACTATTTTATTTTGCGTTCAAATACATATTCTGAATCTGAAGATAAATCAGACCTAAACGAATATCCGAGTCTGTCAAATTTCTGAATCTCCACCGGATTTTCAATATTATTTTCTGCTATGAATCTGACCATTTCACCACGAGCCATCTTGGCATAGGTACCTTTTGTTACCAATTTATCTCCGGATAACTCACAAAATACAATCGTAATATATCTGTCCTGTGGTGTCAGATACTTTTCTATACATTTTGAGTATTCTTTTGATGCAAGATTAATGATAATCCTACTGTCATCGATTACTGAGCGGTATAACAATTCTCCCCAGTACTCATACAGATTTTTTGCATCTCCAATTCCAACCTTTGCCTGCATTTCAAGACGATAAGGAGTCACACCATCCATTGGTTTTAAAATGCCATAAAACGCAGACAAGATTCTTAAATGATTTTGCAAATACTCAAACTGCTGGATTTCAAACACAGATGGTGCCATATATTGAAATGCAATCCCTTCATATGCTAAAACAGCCGGAGTAAGCCTGTTATAAAGATCCATATTTTCCAATCTGTTAAAGTTCTGCTCTGCAATCTTGTCATTACATTTCCAGATAGCTTTCAGTTCTTCTTTTGATTTGCTTTTCATCCAGTTTAATACTTCTGCTGTCTTATCAATATAGACAGGCAGTTCAACCGGTGCTAAGTTATCGGTATCTACAATCATCTTTTTTGCAGGTGATAAAATAATCTTCATTATGCCAATTCCTTAAGCATATTTTCAGGATCATCTGCCGCCTTGACTTTATCATTTGCCTTTATAATGATTCCCTGCTCATCAATAAGATATGTAGTTCTTACTAC
>NZ_JBQHWS010000198.1:0-4227 GCF_052063845.1 Blautia sp. HCP3S3_D9 | reverse complement strand
TCCTCTCTTATTCAGGGAACGTGCGATGTTTCTCTTTGCTCCAAGATCAAGAAGGGCTACTTTCGGACCATCACCTTTTAAGATTTCTTTCTCACGGCATGTTACCTTCTCTACTACCTTACCTGTTGTATATGCTTTTAACTGGGGGATAATTGTATCTAAATCGTAATTTTCATTGACGGTGATCATACCGTTCATGGTACCTTTCTCACGAAGGATCTTCGTTAAGGCTCTGGTATCAATTCCGGCAATACCTGGAATATCATGCTTTGTTAAGAAATGCTGAATCGTGTCCACGCTTCTGAAATTACTTGGGACACGGGATAATTCGCGGACAATAAAGCCGTCCACCCATGGTTTTGATGACTCCTGGTCATCATAACAGATTCCGTAGTTCCCAATGAGGGGATAGGTCATACATACTGCCTGTCCTGCATAGGAAGGGTCGGTCATTACCTCCAGATAACCGGTCATGGAAGTATTAAAGACGATTTCGCTGATAACGTCTCTTGTCGAACCAATGCTTGTACCTTTAAACACATGGCCATCTTCTAATATCAGAAATGCTTTCATACAATCTCCCTTTCTTATCTTTATATTGTGTCTATCACTTATTTTTTCCTAAATCTTCAAGATTGTATCACAGCAAAGTGCTTTTTTCAACCTTATAAGATACTAAAAATAATTAAGTTGATATCAAAAACTTTTTTGTATTATATCATTGAAGCCAACCTCCACAGACGCGAATCCTGCTCGGCAAAAAACTGCTGGTCCAGTGCCAATTCAGCACTTCTCAGATGCAGAATTGTATAATTTGAGGATACTGTAAAAAAAATTAAAAAAATTTGAAAAAACCTATTGACTTTTATCCATACATCGGTTATTATAAACGAGCAGTCGCGAGAGAGCGATTGATAAATAAGAAATGCAGAAGTGGCGGAATTGGCAGACGCGCAGGCTTCAGGTGCCTGTGGTAGCAATATCGTGTGGGTTCAAGTCCCATCTTCTGCATTATTTTTTTATTTACGTGAAACCTTTAACAATAAGGTTTCACGTTTTTTGTTTTCATATATCAGCTCTATACTATTCAATTTTAATGTGTCGGCATATCTGTCTGTAAGTGAATATACCGACAAATTTTTTATGATATAAACGACATCAAATATCGATAAATCTTCCATGTGGTCTCATTATCGTAGTGCGTGCCGTCTGTTGTCTTATATCCCTGTTTCTTCAGATAAGAATACAGATCTATATATTTCACATTTGTAACGCCGTTTTTCATTCTGGAATTAAAATCTTCAATTTCTTCATTTGTCACATAGGGATCATCTGTCACCTGGCCTACTGCCACAATGTAGACATTCGCTCCCTGTGCCTTCCATTTCGGAATTTCTTCATTTAACAGGCTGATATAATTAGAAATATTATAAATATCATTTACGCCAAGCCAGATAAAGATATCTTCATTTCCTTTCATCTGCTCCTGCAATGTTTTCAAAGCGGTGTCTCTGAGCCACTGATAGCCCATACCGACTTTACAGATCCAGGTGATCTTGTCATTCTCAACGGCATCTTTCATCATATCCATCCTGGAATCTCCAATCATAATGGTCGTACGCAATAGTACTTCTGCCGAGTCACTCAGTTCTGAATATACCACATTCCCCTGATTTCGCAGATATGCCCGTACTCTGTAATAATAAGTTTTTCCTGAAACAACTTTGGTATCACGGTAGCTGAAAGTAGTGTTCCCTGAAACTACCGCAATTCTTTTATATCCTTTACTGGCGGTCTCAGAACGAAATATCTGATATCCCTGTGCCGAACTTATTTTTTTCCACTGTAGCAATGCACCGTTCTCTTCACTCATTCGTACCTGGCTGATAACTGGTTTACCAGGAGCTGTTTTTATCTCAAATGCTTTTGATGATGGGCTGTACAATGTTTTACTGCCCTGTTTGAGATAAGAACGTATCTTATAGGTATAAGTCTTATTTACAGACCCTGTCAATGTAAAGCTTGTGGTATTGTTATTCTTGATCCTGCCAACGCATTTGTATTTCCCGTCTGCCTTATAATAGAGAAAAATATGATATCCAGATGCCTTCTTTACCTTGTTCCATGTAAGAGTTACCTGATTTCCAGATGCTGTTCCTGACAATATCGGTGTCTCCGGTTTTGCAGATGCCCCAAATACTGCAACTGCGCTTATCTGAAAAACACATACTGACAAAAACAATAGTATCACGTTTCTTCCATATTTTAATATCCGCTTCACCTGACATCCCTCCCGTCTCAAGTCAAATAGACAAACGAACTCTTTTCGTTTCAGCAGATATCCTCTGTCGCATTTACTCTGTTCTCTGTAATAGCCTGATTATTACAAAGGCCGGCTCTGTAAAAGAAATCTGCTTTCACATATGCCGGCCTGTACTGTCTTTTCAGACATTTTTATTTAATTTACTTTTATTGATTATTTGTAACTATTTGGCAGTATGCTGTGAAAATGCTGAACAGTTACGATTATTTTACTTTTATGCTCTTTACAGCACTGTAGCCTGTGTATACTTTAGTTGAACCAACTAACTTGTATGCACGTGCTTTGAAGTAATAAGTTTTTCCACTTGTTAAGCCTGTCTTATTTGCTGTAAGTTTTGTTGTTCCTTTTACTACAGTACCCTTCTGAGATGTCTTGGATGATCCGCAGTAAACATCATATCCATCTGCGCCAGCAACTGCTTTCCAACTTACTGTTGCCACACCTTTCTTGGTAGATTTCAGAGTAAGAACTGGTTTAGTGCCTGTTGCTGTAGCTTTTACTTCTACAGAGTTAGACCAGGATTTGAGGTTCTTGTTTGCATCCTTGATCTGTGCAGTTGCAGTAACTCTGTATGTATAAGTTGCACCTGTAGTGATTACATTATCTGTATAATCTTCTCCGAACTCTGCATCTGACATATCTCCATTATCCCAGGTCTTAACAGTCTCGTATGCACCATTGCCTTTCTTCTTCTCAAGCTTATAGGACGCATCATCTGTACTGGATCCAACATTTACTACAATCTGATCCCATGTGGAAGATGTGATAGATGCCTTTGCTTTCAACATTTTTACCTTGGAAGAAACTTTTGAATCACAGCTGAACTGCTGTGGCACAGTGATCCACTCTGGTGTAAAGTCGATAGAAGTAGTCTTACTCAGGGTATTTCCGTCAAGATATAAAGAAACTACCTGAGATCCTTCTTTACTGTTTTCGAGTTTCAGAGTTGTGATCTTATTATTTCTCAGATCAAGAATTCCCTGGAAACCTGCACAGTTAAAGGAAGTAATCGCATTGTTAGATGCGTTAACCTCTGAAAGACTCGGCACATAATCTGTATCTCCAATGTTTAATCCTGCATTTGCCTGTGTAGTAAATTTATTAGAACTTGCATCTACAAAATCCAAATTCTTGAGGTATTTCTTAGCAGGCATTGTAACCTTTGTCAGCTTGTTACTGCCATACTTTACTACATGTAAATTTGTACATTTGCTGAGATTCAAAGTTCCTGTTAAGCTGTTGTTGCTCAGGTTCAGGTATGCAATCTTTGTATTCTTAGTAATATCTATAGTTTTAAGTTTATTATTAGCTGCAAAAAGATCTGTTGCATAAGTAAAACGCTCAACACCCTTCAGATTTGAAATTCCAAGTCCGGAAATATCGATACTCTTGGCAGCTTTAATCTCTTCTGTAGAAAGTTTCTTATCCTTATTTGTATCAATATTATCAAGAACATACTGGCGGAATTTCGCATCCGGGAAGTTTGTAGCATTGACCGCAACAGTTGATGTTGCTTCTGCTGCATCTGACTGGAATTCGGAATCATCCTCAAAATCCGGTGTCTCATCTTCTCCTGCATCCAGTGTTTGTTCTGCTGCTGCAGATGTATCATCACTAAAGTCAGCTGCATTTACATCGATGGCAGAAGTCATCATCGCTGCACTGATCACACTTGCGACTAATAACTGATTTAATTTTCTGTTTTTCATCTTACACTCTCCTGTTCATAAATCTGCGTACCTTTTGATACGATATAAATTTATCATATCTCACTGCATTTTGCAATATATTTTTAACTCAAACTTCCCACACCATTTGGTGTGCTAAACCTTGAAAAATCAATATTTTAACCCATAAAAAAGGCATAAATCACTTGCATGTGGTATAATTGAATTGTCAAAAAC
>NZ_JBQHWS010000197.1:0-4255 GCF_052063845.1 Blautia sp. HCP3S3_D9 | reverse complement strand
ATTATGATCTGATCTGGACAAATGAACCGGTAATGGGAGTGATGACAAGAATTGCTGCGCGAAAAGCAAGGAAGCAAGGAACTAAAGTCTTCTATATGACGCATGGTTTCCATTTTTTTAAAGGTGCACCGAAAAAAAATTGGATGATATTTTTTCCAATTGAGTTGTATGCATCCAGACTTTGCGATGTGATTGTTACTGTGAACCAAGAAGATTTTCGACGAGCCAAAAAAATGCATGCGCCTACTGTAAAATATATACATGGTATTGGGATTAATCCAAGTCGTTTGAGGGAAAGTGAAAAGCAGACGAATATTCGTACAGAACTTGGCTTGTCAGAGGATAATTTTGTCTGTATCTCAGTAGGCGAACTTAACGAAAATAAGAACCACCAGATAGTTATAAGAGCGTTAGGACAACTGAAGAACTTAGATATTCATTATATAATATGTGGTAAGGGAAATCAGTTAGATAATCTGGTGAATTTGGCCAAAGAACAGAGCATGCAAAATAATGTTCATTTTCTGGGGTATCGGATGGATGTTCTGGATATTTGTCTCCAATCAGATTTGTTTGTTTTTCCATCACATCGGGAAGGATTACCTATAGCACCTTTGGAGGCTATGTATTGTGGATTACCATTAATAACATCCAATATTAGAGGACCAGCTGATTTTATGGAAGATGGAATAACTGGATATTTGGTAAATCCGTATGATGTGAATTCTTTTGCGGCTGCAATTAGGAAATTAAAAGAGAATTCGACATTGCGTTTAGAAATGGGCAATTATAATAAAGGGGCGGTTCGTCCATTTTTGTTAAATAATAGTAAAAAAGAAGTGCTTAACTTAGTAAGTGAAATTTTAGATTTATAAGTTAAAGGTATTAGAGTCAGGTATATGAAAATAGAGATAAAAATTTTCTGAAAAGAATCATTAAGGACAGACACCTTTAGAGTTGCTTTTTAGAAGTTCATATTAGAATTATTGAATCTATTTTTGAAATAAGACTGTTATCATTGAATGATATGATTTATAATTAAATTGAATTAGATGTAAATAGTTAGGAGTGTTTAATTGTTCGTCCGGTAGTAGGCGCAGGTTTAGTACCTGCTGAGTGTTAGGAGTATTATACCAGAATTGTCAAAAAAATGATACTTTATAAAAATAGCGGAAAGATGTTGATTTGATTATTTAATATTAACTTAAGGGGGAAACTTTATTGGCATATCAAATATCAGTTATTGGAAGTTTTAGAAAAAGATATGAAGAGGTAGTTAGAATTGTTACTGTATTGCGGAAAATGGGTCTTAATATTTTATCACCTGTCGGCTCTAATGTATGTAAGAGTATAGAAGACTTTGTTATATTTGAGACAGATAATCCAGACTATTCTCCAGAAGAAATTCAAATGATTACGTTAGAGAAAATTCTTAATTCAGATGCAGTATATGTTTGTGATTTTAATGGATATGTTGGTAAAACAACTTGTTATGAAATTGGATTTTGCTGTAGCAGAAATAGACCATTGTATTTTTTAGAAAAACCTAAAGACTTACCTATTTTGGTGGATGAGAGTCAAATTATATCTCCAGAAGATTTTGGAAAAATAGTATTGAATAATGAACAAAAAGTATATACGGAATTTGAACTTTGTGCTCCTGCTCAAAAAGCGATCAAAAATGTTTTTCTTCCTAATGTTTATGATAATAAAACAGTGACGGGTAAAAAGAAAATTGTTATTTGTGGGAGTATGCTGTTTTATAATGAAATGTTGGAGTGTCAAGAACTTTTGAGAAAAAGGGATATAAAAGCGATTATACCGAAAGATGAAAATGGTATCATAGATTTTTATGATGAATTAGCATTTCGTGAATTTAAAAGAAAAGTGTCTAGTGCATACTTAAAGAAGATTAGAGAAAAAGACACGATAGCGATATTGGTTTATAATGGAACTAAAAAAGGACAAGCAAATTATATTGGTGCGAATACACTCGTTGAGATAGCAATGGCATTTACATGGAACAGGAAGATATATTTATATAACGATATTTATGAGCCGCTAGCAGATGAATTATTGGCATGGGGATGTATTTGTCTTAAAGGAAATATAGGAAAAATTATTTATGATATGGATCAGGATAATATTAGATTAGGAGAAAAATATAAACAATTGTCACTATTTGATGTCTTTAATAATTTATAGAGAAGAGAATACAAATGAGAGTAGACAATATATTTATTTATCATCTTGATTATGAACTTCAAGAACTTTTTCATTTAACTAAGGCATATAGTTATAAAAAAATATATTCCTGTTTTAATTTAGTTACGAGGATGGCTTTTTTGCTATGTGACGAAAGTATTTTAATTCCGGCTTCAAATTATTTTGAGTCGAATATAGCATTTTCTATTCTCAACCGTTTATGTTCTTTTAATGTAAATAAACTTGATACAATAAAATTAGTTTCAAGTTCATATAATTTGGATGAATTGTTGGATAAAAAGATTATTCAGCATGGTAACAGTATTAAGACAGACGGTTATCATTATATGGACTTTATTGAAAATAAAAAGAATATTTGCTTACCAGGAACAATGAAAAAAAGGAAAGCCAGTGCAAGTAAAGATATACAAATGGCGTGGCTGAAAAATGAAGGTATAGAAGAAATGGCTAAGGAAATTTATCAGATTGTTTCAGGTAGTTATAAAGCTTCAACAATAGAAGATAAATTATTTTTAATTCCTTCAAAATTAGGGAATCAGGCATATATTAGCAGATATATTGTTCCGTTACTTGAATTAGGTAATGACTATAATAAACGTATTAGTACAATTGTTAATCTTTTTATAACTCGGGAATATATTAAAAGTTTTTTAGATGAATACCATGCAGTATGTTTAAAAGATATTCCTTTAATAGATGCTGAACTTATTTTGCCAAGTGGAAATGAATATAACCATTTATCATATATAGATTATGCAAAAAAACTTTATGAATTAAGTTATAAAGGGACCAGAACCTTGAATTTTATTGAAAAGTGTAGTGCGAAAGAACTGTATGCCTATAAGGAATCTGCACAATGGAAACAAGTTATAGAATATAAAGGTGAAAAAGATATTATTTTACCACCTGACATAAAAAAGGAGAGTATGATGTTAAATACAGAAGATATTAAGATTGGAATTATTACAGCATTGCCAAAAGAATTTGCTGCTGTAAAAATGATGTTGGAAAATAGTAAAGAATATTTTTTTGAAGGAAAAGGTACGGGACATAGATTTTTTGTAGGAGAAATAAAAAGTGCTAATGATGGAGTTCATAAAGTAGCATTGGGATTGTGTGGAATGGGAAATAATAAAGCATCTATTAGGGCTATGAATATGCATAGTCATTTTCCGAATATCGAATCAATCATTATGGTAGGAATAGCAGGAGGTATTCCTTCTCCTGATGATATTGAAAGACATGTACGATTAGGGGATATTATTGTTTCAAAAGGAATTTTACAATATGATTTTGTTAAGGAAACAGATAAAGGCAGTATGCATCGTTCAGAACCAGCTATACCATCTGCAACATTACTGGAAGCATTAGATGCTATGAAGATTAAGGAATATGAAGACGTATATAAATGGAGAGAATATATTGATCAATATGCAGTGAATAAGTTTAAAAAACCTTCTTGCGAAGATTTGTTGCATGATGAAAATGGGAAAATTATTTCTCATCCATTTGATGAAACAAGAAATAACTATCCAAAAGTTTTTCATGGGAAAATAGCTTCGGCGAATACATTATTAAAGAGTTATAAAAAGAGACAGCAATTAAAAAAAGAATTTGGTGTGTACGCAGTAGAAATGGAAGCGTCAGGAATTGCAGATGCAACTTGGGAGATGGGGACAGGTTATATAGTTGTTAGAGGAATATGTGATTATTGTGATGAATATAAAAATGACGATTGGCAAGAATATGCAGCTTTAGTTGCGGCAAGTTATGCTAGAGATTTGATTGAAAATTTACCTTCCTAAAATGAGAAGAGCATTGGGGTCAGGTACACGAAAGTAGAGATAAAAGTTTTGTAAAATTATTATAAAACTTGTGTCTCTTGGTAACTACTTTGACAGTTAGCGGGATGGACGCATAATTGCTAACTTCTCATTATTTTCCTACTCAAACACTTAAAACTCTGATAAATACTGAGTTGTTCGTAATTTTGTTGGTGGATAAATGAGTAGGTATGTTTACTTAGCAA
>NZ_JBQHWS010000196.1:0-4290 GCF_052063845.1 Blautia sp. HCP3S3_D9 | reverse complement strand
GTCGTCGGCAGCGTCAGATGTGTATAAGAGACAGATCATTGACAGAATGTATATCGGACATATTGCCGGTAACGGCACGCTTGCCCTTGCAGGTGCAGGTATATGCGGTCCTATCGTTACACTTCTTACGTCTTTCGGCACCCTGATAGGGATCGGCGGTTCCATCACCATGGGCATCCGCCTGGGCGAAAAGAACACCAAAAAAGCAGAACAAGTACTGGCAAATTCCTTTCTTATGCTCAGTATTTTCTCTGTTCTGCTGACTGTCAGCTTTCTTCTGTTAAAAGACAAGCTTCTGATGTGGTTTGGAGCAAGTGAAGCTACTTTTCCATTTGCCAATACTTACCTAACCATTTACACAACAGGAACTTTCTTTGCACTGATGGCTACAGGACTGAACTACTTTATCAACTGTCAGGGTTTTCCGCTCGTGGGAATGTTTACGGTTCTCATCGGTGCAGGCTGCAATATCCTGCTGGATCCTGTGTTTATCTTTGGATTTCATATGGGGATCGCCGGCGCTGCAATTGCAACCGTCATTTCACAGGTACTTTCCTGCATCTTTGCCATGACTTTCCTGTTTGGAAAAAAAGTACCTGTAAAGATCACCTTCGGACAATATGACCTGAAGATCATGGGCAAGATCATTTCTCTGGGATTTTCTCCCTTTCTGATCCTTGCCACTGACAGTCTGATCCTGATCATCATGAATACGGTCCTTCAGAAATACGGCGGCGCCTCCCAGGGTGACATGCTGATCACCTGCGCTACCATCGCCCAGAGCTATATGCTTCTGATCACTTCACCGATGATTGGTATCAGCGGAGGCACACAGGCGATCCTCAGTTACAATTACGGTGCAAAACGTGCGGACAGAGTCAAAGACGCAGAAAGGAACATTCTGGGGGTAATGCTTATATTTACCACCATCATGCTCCTTCTCTCCCGGCTTGTACCGCGGTATTTTGTTCTGTTATTTACAACGGATCCACAATATATCCGCTTCTCTGTCTGGGCAATTCAGACCTATACACTGATGATCATCCCGCTGAGCTTTCAGTATGTTTTCGTAGATGGTCTTACTGCTCTGGAAAGACCGAGAACAGGACTTGCACTTTCCGTTACCAGGAAATCGCTATTTGTGCTCAGCGCAGCAGTTCTGCCTGTTTTTTTCGGAGCAAAAGCTGCTTTTTTCGCGGAACCTGTAGCTGACGGAGTTTGTTCTGTACTCTCCACAATTGTGTTCCTTCTCCTGATCAACCGTCATCTGGAGAAACGCTGTCAGTCAAATACAGATCTGGCTTAACTGCCCTATCGCAATTCCCTACTGCAGCAAACGGTTCCAGTAATATTTTATCCCGATCCCTACTACCACTGCTGTTGTAAGTTCACATATCCAAAATGCATTCCATACAGCGCCTGCTCCTGCAAAATGGCATAACAGGTAAGCTGCCGGAATGATTACAACAATATATCTTAATAAAGAAATCACCAGAGACTGGGTACCTTTGCCCAGTCCTTCTAATGCTCCGCAGGCTGTAACAGAAATTGCAGACGGGATAAATCCAACACAGATGATTCTCAGTGCTGTTGTACCAATCTTTACAGTCTCCGGATTCTCAGTAAACATTCCCATCAGCGATGCTGATGCTGCAAGGCAGAGGATCGTTCCCGCCAGCATGATCATACCATTCAGACAGAGAGAAATACCGAAGATCTTTTTCACACGTTTTGTCTCACCTGCCCCATAATTGTATCCCATCAGAGGACGCATTCCCTGTACAATACCACTTGCCGGCAGATACAGGAAAGTCTGCAGTTTGTAATAGATTCCCAATACTACTACATAACTTCCGGAGAATGCAGACAGGATCTGATTCAGGAATGAGATCAGTACGGAAGGAAGCGCAATATTAAGAATTGCCGGAACTCCTACCAGATATAATTTCGCATCCAGATTCCTGTCGGGTTTCACATACTTTCTGCTGACTCTGACCGGTATCTCACATTTCTTATATGCGATCAGATACACCAGAACATTAAATACCTGTCCAAGTCCGGTCGCAAGTGCTGCACCTCTAATCCCCATTTTCGGGAAAACTCCAACTCCGAAAATAAGAAGCGGATCCAGGATAATATTGGAAATACAGCCCACCAGCAGACTGAGCATCGTAAGTTTCATCATGCCTACTGCCTGGAAAATCTTTTCAAAGGACAGGCTGATCATGATCACTGTGGAAAACGCAAATGCGATCGTTGAATACTGTACTCCCAGTGAGATTATATCCTGTTCCTTTGTAAACATCTTAAGGAATACAGGCATGAATGGAATGCAGATTGCTGTAAAGATAATTCCATGAATAATATTAAAAAGCATACCATGAGTAGCTGCTGTATTTGCCTTTCCGATATTCTTTGCTCCCAGATGGAAGGATATCTGTGCATTAATTCCTACACCAAAACCACTCGCAACTGCATTGATAAAGTTCTGCACCGGGTATACCAGAGACAATGCCGTCATTGCCTGCTCGCTGATCTTTGCCACAAAGAAACTGTCCACAATATTGTACAATGAATTTACAAGCATGGACAGGACCATTGGCATAGCCATAGATATCAGCAGTGGAAATACCGGTTTTTCTTTCATAAAAGTGTTATTCATTCTTTTCCCCTTTCTTTTTTCTTTCGTACTGCCATTTCCGTGGCAAAAAAATACCACACAATTATCAGTACATAAATGTACGACAATTGTGTGGCGAAAAAAGTTCATGTTTCTCACAAGACTGAAAAATCCACACCAGTTTTGGTGTGATAAACATACCATAAATTGCTGATATCTGTCAAGTATTTGTTAAAACACCTCGCCGGGCGTGTAGATAGTACGTTACTGTTCACTCCGTTTACAGTAACGTAGCCAAAATTCATTCCAGATTGCCTGCGGCAATGGAATTTTGGCTTGTATGTCTCGGGATTTTGGCATATTCATGCCAAAACACCTCGCGGGATAGTGGTGTGTGAACAGTAACGATAGTACCAATCAGTTCTGGTCTGCCAGTGTCTGTACCCACTTTACTGCATTCTCCTGATTCTTTGATGAATATGGGATCACAATACACATCGGTTCATAAGCGACTCCCAACTCTTCGGCAAGTTTACTGTCTGTAATGGAAATATGTGTCTTATCTGTCTGTTCCCCAAAGGATTGAAAGGTATCCTCTCCCAGAAGTTCTTCCAAATCTGCAAACGGCTGATTTTCATTCAACGTCTGATACAGAGATTCCGGCATAACCATCACATCAATGGATCCTGTCTGAACCTGTGTCACATATGCCATCTGTGCAGTATAATCAAATTCCTTCTGCTCAGAATCTGTAGTAAGGTTAACTCCTATCTCAACCCTGCTGTATTTGTCATCACTGCAGCCAAGAACATCCTTAATCTCCTGTTCAAGTGTATCTGTATCGCCTGCCATAAAATTTACTACAGATACTGCCATTACTGTCTGTATTTTAGCATTTTCATAATAGTCCTTTGCTGCAAATGCGAGTGCGATCGCTGCGATCACTCCGAAAATAGCCGGTTTATAATACATCCAGATATATTCCAGCTTCTTTCCGAATCCCATTCCCTTTAACTTCTCTTTCTCAATCAGGCGTCTTTCCTTCTTTGACAGATCCGTCTCATTCTTGATCTCCGGATTAAGCACACTCTCATCGTGCTGTTCTGTCTGTTCCACTCTCTTCTCCCTCTGGTTCGTGTCCTGATTTTTTTCTGTCATTTCTTCTCCTTTGTGCCTTTTTCAGCTGATTTTCTTATGATTCTTCAGGCATCTGCACAGATGTCAAAACTCAGTGTAGTTTTGTTTTTCTGTCATAAGATTTACTGAATACTATACCACATTTCTCATGGTGTGAACAGCTTTTGACATAGATATTTACTCTGAAAATACAGTAAATGATCAGTAATGTCATTCCATATACACACAATGGTCGCAACCAGAGCCAGTATCCAATTCTGCTGATTCCTGTGCAGCCAGAGATTCTTTTCGCAGCATCAGCCACTGCAGGATGAATCAGATAAACGGGAAACGCATACTTCTGTCCTGCTTCTGCCAGCACCTGCGGAAATGTTTTTTTCCTTCCATATAATATAAGCCAGATAAACAGACAGATGACCGTAATACAGTTTCCCAGATAAATCTTTCTGGCTCCCTGCAGACAGTATTCCATAACACTGAGTATGATCCCTGACACAATCCCTGCAACAAACTTACGTTCTATACTCTCTGAC
>NZ_JBQHWS010000195.1:0-4327 GCF_052063845.1 Blautia sp. HCP3S3_D9 | reverse complement strand
CATCTTGCAGAAAACCTTTTTCAAACATGCTCTAATCCGGAAAAAACAATTTCTGCTCCGGATATTATATTTATATCAGTATACGGTCGAAACAAGGAGAGGTCTATTAACCATTAGTTAGAATTTATGTTACTGCTTGATGGAAGAAATCAGTTCTATCAGCTGCTTCCTTTTGGTACGTGTATCGCCATTGATCATCAGTTTGGAATAAATCTGGTTGATATACTGTTTAATGGTGCCTTCAGAGAGAAAAAGTTTCTCAGCAATTTCACGGTTGCTCAGACGGTCGACGATTAGGCAGGCGATTTCTGTTTCTCTGCTACTCAGAACTTTAAAGATTTCAGGCTGTGAATTGCGGTTCGACATGCAGATGCAGTACTGTTCATAAGCTGAGCCAAGGGAAATGATCCGGCTTATGAACGGATCCGATGATATGGCATTCATATTGTTCAGTATGCTTTTCAGATATCTGTAATTTTCTGCAAAAGGAATCAGAAAGCCATCAGGCAGAGAGTTTTTTAGTGCCTTCTGCAAGAGTAAACGTGCATCATGATGTTTAGCGAGCATTTCGTAAGCAGCAGCGGTCTGAATCTGAATGTGGAGAGACACAAGTGCGTAATGCATTTCCTCACATATTGCTAGAAGTTTCTCACTTCTGCCAATGACTTTTGCGTACATTTGCTGTGAAAGAAAGACCTGATTTTCAATCATTTCCATCATAGGTCTGCATGGAGCAAGGAAGTTGACAGTGGAGAGCATATGATCTCTGAATAATGCAGGAATCTTCTCGGGCATTTCAGTCAGTGCATAGTAATAAGCATAGGTGCTGTCAAAGATATTCAGCCACATCATATTGTGGAGAGACAGAAGTTCTTGACGTTTCGTTTCAGGATTTCCGACAGGCAGGTCAATCTCCTGAAAAAGGGAGAGTCTTGCTGCCAGAAAATCGCAGCAGAGAGAAATATTCTGCTGACCGTTTGACGCGATTATGGAATACGCCTGTTCAAGAAGGATATGAGCATCGGAGAAATTTCCCTGTAAAAATGCTGCTTCTGCATTCATAAGTAACTCTGCACCTTGCCCGTGTCCCTGTGTGATTCGGTAGTAGTGGGGCATACAATCATTCATAGCCGTGAGTTCTGCGTCCAGTGTTCCGGACTCGCGGTGAAACATCATCAGTACAGAAGGAGAACCAAAAGTCCAGCTTCCTTCATTGCGGATGCTGATCGCAGGTCTGGACATTTTTTCGCCTGCACAGCGATGAAGAGTACTCATTTTAGTGATGTCATTGTACATCAGAAAGCTCATGATAAGATCGCATTCTCCGGAGAGATTATTTTTTTCTTCTTCAGAAAAATCTGTATGTTCAGCTATGGCATCGGCCAGAAGCTGCTTTAGTTCCAGCATTTTTGGAATCTGATGCCAGGTAAACATGCGGCGCATTAAGACAAGAAGTGCCAGAGGCCTGTCTTTCTGGATTTCTTTTGGGCAGGAATCAAGAAATGAGAGAACTCTTTCAGGTGAAAGGAAGGCAAGGTGTATTCCGGCATCTTTCTGGATCGCTGCAAGTGCGGCATCATAATTAAGAGCTTTTTCATAAGCTGAGAGGGCCTGGAGAAACTGACCGTGAGTTTCATACCATTGTCCATAACGATTTCGGTAAGTGGTCTGCTTTTCCGCAGAAAGTTTGGAAAAAGTACGCTGTGCGCATTCTTTCATCATATGATGAAAACGAAAATTGTTACCGTCGGGAAGTCGGCTTATGAAAGCATTCTGGCTGGTCATGGATGCAAGAATCTGTTCCGTTTCAGGATCCTTTGTGACAAAAGCTGCCATTTCCATGGAGAATTCATCTGCAAGTCCCATAACAGCCAGGAATTCCTGCTGTTTCTTGGAAAGCGGTGCGATCATAGCAGCAGAGAACATTTCGTAAATATCTGAATGATGGTCTGCAAGCTGCCTGTTCTCTGAAAAAGTGCAGAGATTCAGATAGACGGCTGAGAACCAGCCCTCACTGGAATGAAAGAGTTCATTCAGCTGGGATTCATTCAGACTTGCACCGCAGCGGTGAGTATAGACAGAGAGTTCTTGGCGGTTCAGACACAGATCATGGGTGTTGATGCGGTGCAGCTTTTTTCCGAGACGCAGGATCTCTTTTCCTGTCAGAAAGTTGTTTCTTCCTACTATGATCAGGTGCACGTTCTCAGGAAGTCTGTTTGTAAGAGTACAGATAAAATCTGTAACACGGTTTTCTTTCAGTAGATGAAAATCGTCAATGAAAATGTAGTAGTTTCCGGAACCACCCAGGGAATAACAAAATTCATCAGCCAGAAGACTGGCACCGGCAGTATCGGAAGGACAGATATAGTTGTTCAGAAAATCAAGTCCGGCGAAGGAAAAAGCTTTCTGAACACTCTGCCAGAAAACTGACACATTATCAGAATAAATACTGATACGGATTATAAAAGTTTTTTCAGATTTGCTCTGCTTGTTGAGATACCAGTTGACAGCAGTTGTTTTTCCATATCCCATAGGGGCAGCCACCACAGTAAGGACAGAATGAGAAACCGGCATCAGACATTCCTGCAGACGCTCAGATATGTAGATTGTATGAAAATTAAATTTCTTTTTAGACATCGGTCAGAACCTCTTTTAATTTAATTGCTATTTTGGTCTATTTTAACATATATACCGGATCTGCTGGATACCCGCTGCGAAGTTTTTGCATTCCACGCTGCAACGCATCTTTGGAGTTTTTCCAGTCTGCATTCTTATTTCTGTAATCAAACTTATCCGACAGCCATACCAGATCCTCTTCCATACGCTGGAAGTTCTCATCCATCAGCTTAAACATGGCAGGATAAAACTCAGCCTTTTCTTTATCATTCAGATATTTATCCATTTCATCACACAGAATCCCGAAGTGATGCAGACAGAATCCTTTACCGTTCAGAATTTTATTCTTAAATTCATTATCCCGCCGATACAGCCAGAAAAAAGTTTCCACATATCGATTAAACGTATCCTTAATATTCTGGCAGATAAAACAGCTACAATCCTTAGAAGCAGTCCATGCAGCAATCGGATTCCTATCAGCACCGGAATCTGAACGGCGGAAACGCCCGAGAATCGAGGACTTCCTCGGTGTAAAAGAATCAAACTGCTTTTTCATTTCTTCCCGAAGCTTATGATAATGTGTCTGAAGAATCAATGCATTTCCAAGAGTATTGCCATAATCAAACATCTTCTTCATATGCACCCTGCAAAATCCCGTCTTATCCGTCTGATCCCGGATATCACTTTCCATATAAGAAGAACTATTCCCCAGCACAAAATCCAGCGAATTCTGCTCCAGCTCCCGTTCAATAAAACAGAAAGGACACTCATCATTGGCATTTACCGCATCATTAAGCGGAATGGTATATAACTTTTCTTTCATTTCTGTATACTCCGATCATAGTTTTTACTTTTACCATTGTGTACAGAATTTCAGAGAATGTCAAGCAGAACAATTTTTACTGTTTGTTCCGCATATAGTGACAACAATTTTGCATTTTATCTGGAGGATTTTTTTGTATAGTTGATTATAGCATGCATGAATGGTATATTATATTTGATTTATTTTGATCAGATTAGGTGATTTATTTGTCCATTTTAATTGTAAAATCAGGACTGACAGGCTGAAATCTGACAGATATCGTGTGTTCAGTTATGAAATTGGATCAGCAATTTCCTTTGCAATGAGCTCTTACATTGTACTTCCGATGATTGCGGCATTATTTCAGGCAGTGCATTATGGAGGAGCGTTGATAAATATTGTAATCGAATGTTCTGAAAGTATAGAAATCTAAAACAAGGGGGATAAAACAAATGATAAAATTACAGCTTCATGAAAACTGGCAGTTGTGTAATATCAGGCAGCTGGACTGGATCCCAGCACAGGTTCCAGGGGATATTTATGCGGCACTTCTTAAAGCGGGAAAGATGTCGGATCCGTTCTTCGGAGATAATGAATATCAGGCAAAAGCACTGATGGAGGAGGATTACGAATACAGAACTGTATTTACCTATGAAAAAGAGCAGTTTAAAGAATGCCAGGAGATAATTCTGAGATTTGACGGAATTGATACGATCGCAGATATTTATCTGAATGGCTGCAGTCTGGGAAAAGTTGACAATATGCACAGAATCTGGGAGTTTCCGGTAGGTGAACTGCTGGAAAATGGTGAGAATATTTTACGTGTTATCATCCGTTCTCCACTGAAATTCATGGCAGAGGCATTTAAGAAATATAAGAACAGAGGAAATGAGGATACTGTTGAGGGAT
>NZ_JBQHWS010000194.1:0-4363 GCF_052063845.1 Blautia sp. HCP3S3_D9 | reverse complement strand
GTGCAGCTGTCGATGGATGCACAAAAGAAAAACGTCAGGACTATGCAAATTTGCTGGTATTAGAGGCTTCAACTTCTGATATTCGTCCAGCCGTGTGGAAAAATAACCTTTCCGGACATAAAAGCAATAAGGAAGGAAAGGATTTTAAAACATTAAAAAGGAGGATCAACTACATGATGAAGGAAAAGAGAAAAGGGATGTTACAGAGAGGAATTATGGTGGCAGTGTCGGCGTTGACAGTTGTGGCGAGTGCTGGGACGGTAATGGCGTATGCGCCCGTTGCGTCATCGGATGAAAGTTTTGAAGAATTTATTTCTGATGATTCAACATATGATTTTGGATTTGATAATATGGATGACAGTCTAATGATAGAATCTATTGATTTTTCTGAAAGTGACACTGTATATGTTGATTCAACCGGAGATCAAATAGTAGATCAGAGATCATCAGATACTTATGCATTATGTACGCATAGTATGATTCCAGCAACTTTTTATACTCATACAAAGAATTCTTCTGGAGGATGTACTGTAAAAGTTTATAAATGTCAAAGATGTGAAAAATGTGGATATAGTGCTAACGCTCAGTATGATCATACTACTACATATGCGAAATGCCCTCATTAATTAAAAACTTATTTATGTAATATATAGTAAAAAGATCTTCAGATGTTTAAGAATTATTTTAAATATCTGGAGATCTTTTTATTAATTTGATATTCAATATTTATAACTTAAATATCTTAAATTTTAATACATTCATCTTTCTGAAATACTTTCTCAATATCCCTTCAATTTCCCTCTTGCATTTTCGCAAAAGGTAGAATATACTAACCAATAGAGTTAGATATAGCAAACTCTCGCGTGAATAAAATCATTTGAACTCCATCCGAAGATCTGCTGAAACCTTCGGAACATCGGATCAGATCTGTACTTGCTGAAATCGCGTTTCTGCTGAAAAACCGTACCTCAGATATGATCCACTTGGTACATCAAAGCTACGGTGTACCAGGAGTCCAAATGCAAAACCAGAAAGGGGATTTATCATGTACTTAGAAATTGAGAAAGTAATTGGAAGAGAAATTCTGGATTCCAGAGGAAATCCGACAGTAGAAGCAGAAGTATATCTGATGGATGGCACTGTAGCAAGAGGAACAGCTCCAAGCGGTGCATCTACAGGAGAATTCGAAGCTCTGGAATTAAGAGATGGAGATAAAGCTCGTTACCTTGGAAAAGGCGTACAGA
The DNA here is from genome assembly GCF_052063845.1 of Blautia sp. HCP3S3_D9. Lineage (NCBI taxonomy): Bacteria > Bacillati > Bacillota > Clostridia > Lachnospirales > Lachnospiraceae > Blautia > Blautia sp. HCP3S3_D9. The sequence continues at coordinate 3,119 of NZ_JBQHWS010000194.1, read as the reverse complement.
AAGCAGTAGAGAATATCAACACAACAATCAACGAAGCAATCGAAGGTCTCGATGCAAGCGACATCTATGCAGTAGACGCAGCAATGATCGCAGCAGACGGAACAAAAGATAAATCCAAACTTGGTGCAAATGCAATCCTTGCAGTATCTATCGCATGCTGCAGAGCAGCAGCAACCTCTCTTGAGATTCCGCTGTATCGTTTCCTTGGCGGAGTATCCGGAAACCGTCTTCCTGTACCAATGATGAACATCGTAAACGGTGGATGCCACGCATTATCATCCGGTCTAGATGTACAGGAATTTATGATCATGCCAGTTGGAGCACCTTCCTTCAAAGAATGCTTAAGATGGTGTGCAGAAGTCTTCCACGCACTTGCTTCTATCCTGAAAGAACGCGGACTTGCAACATCAGTAGGTGATGAAGGTGGTTTCGCACCTGCACTGAAATCTGATGAAGAAGCAATCGAAACAATTCTTGAAGCAGTTAAGAAAGCCGGATATGAACCTGGCAAAGACTTCAAGATTGCTATGGACGCAGCTTCCTCCGAATGGAAGAGCGAAAAAGGCAAAGGATACTACAAACTTCCAAAGGCAGGAACAGAGTATACATCCGAAGAACTCATCGAGCACTGGGCTAAATTATGCGAGAAATATCCGATCATCTCCATCGAAGACGGTCTGGATGAAGAAGACTGGGAAGGATGGCAGAAACTTACAGCAAGACTTGGCGACAAAGTACAGCTTGTCGGTGATGACCTGTTTGTTACAAATACAGAAAGACTTGCAAAGGGTATCAGCCTTGGCGCAGGTAATGCAATCCTGATTAAATTAAACCAGATCGGTTCTGTATCCGAAACACTGGAAGCAATCAAGATGGCTCACAAAGCAGGCTACACAGCAATCTCTTCCCACCGTTCCGGTGAGACAGCAGATACAACAATCGCTGACCTTGCAGTAGCACTGAATACATGCCAGATCAAGACAGGTGCACCAAGCAGATCCGAGCGTGTTGCTAAATACAACCAGCTTCTCCGCATCGAAGAAGAACTCGGCGCGAGCGCTGTATATCCTGGAATGAAAGCATTCAATGTAAAACAGGACTAAGAGAAGTCCCTTACTTCTATACATAAATAAACCATAAAAAGCAAAAATGCATTTCTCATCTGACAATTCAGTGGGAAATGCATTTTTGTGTATATTTTATGATAATTTTTTATGTCATTGGAACATTACAGAGCAATATCCTATGACGTAAAAAATAATTGGTTTATTCCTCAAAATTACCTGTTTCAGCATCTGTAAATGCCATATCCGAAACGTTTACGTCTCCTGTGCTGTCTGTAAAGTCCATAATTTCAATAGCATCTTCTTTTGTTGGTTCTTCCGCCTGTCCCCATACAACCGGCTCAATTGTCTGTTCCATAAGTCTGTGCAGTAGCTCTGTCGTAATATTATTATCTCCCAGGAGTGAATTATACAGGAAGTTCCCAGACAGTTCCTCGGTGATAGAACTCAGCCCTGCCAGAATCATTTTCTTTCCTGGTGTTTCATTCCATCTGATCTCAATTTCATTATCTTCATGGAAGAAAATATGTGCTTTTCGCTTCACACATTCTTCAATAAAAGTAATTTCCAGTTTTAATACAGGTGTACGATTTTCATCTCTTGTAAATTCTCCCAGAGTAGCTACAAGGTAATGTTCCCCATGAAGATCCACACAGCCATTTACAGCCTTACGGAATCCAACCGGAAGCCTGTGAACTACATCACCTTCATTAAAAGAAACATAGAAAATTCCCTCATCATATCTGAAAGAAACCTTAGAGATACCATCTGTCATATTATTATGAAACACTTGAATAAACAACGGTGTAATACCAATATGCTGTTTTTCCATAACATAAGTCCTGCCACTTATCGCTTGCATAAAGCTCCGATACCCAGAAGGGAAATCAGCAGGTACAGAAGTACGATAACTATATTTTCGGACCGAATTATTTCTTCTGGACGCCGTATTTCTTTTCCATCCTCCGCGCAGGGAAGATTCTCTGAATCCAGAAGAAACGAGAGTATTATTTTTTCCGTTTTCAAGTTCCCCGCACAGTCGTTTCAAAAGCCCGTAGGAGAGGTGATCTTCTGGCAGGATCTCTGCCGGATGATAATCTGCCGGGAAATATTTACGGATAATATTCAGCATGATACAGTCCTGAAACAGTTCTTTATTTCCCGCATTTGTAACAAGAACCATATCCATATCCGGGTAAATAACAACATTCTGTCCAAGCATTCCATTATACTCAAAACTTCCCGGACGTTGTTCCATCCAGAGCTGATAGCCATATCCATAGGTATCGTTCTGCGTTTTCTGATGTCTTGCAGTGGATATTTCTACCCAGTACTCAGATATAAGCTGCCGGCCCTTCCAGTTTCCTTTCTGCAGATAAAGCTGCCCAAGCTTTGCCATATCCTCGGTGCAGATAAATAACCCCCATCCGCCTTTTGTAATGCCTTTGGGACAGGTTTCCCAGTAGTACTTCGTGATGCCAAGTGGCTCAAACAATCTCGGTGTCAGATATTCAGTCAGGGTTTCTCCTGTGCGTTTTGTCACGATTGCGGAGAGAACATAAGTATTTAGACTGTTGTACTGAAATTCTGTTCCAGGCTTGCCATTTACCGGTGAATTCAGGAAGCTTCCGAGCCAGTCGTTTCCGGACACGATTCCTGATTCATTGAAGGTTACTCCACTTGTCATGGTCAACAGATGTTCTACGGTGATTACCGGGCGAAAGATTTTTGACAAAACGTTTACATGTTCTGAAAATATATCATAAATATTTTCATCAAGCTTTAATTTTCCTTCCTCAACCAACATACCGATCGCCATGCCTGTGATGCTTTTGCACATAGAATGTGTGACATGCCACATTCCCTTCGGATAAGGAGCAAAATAACATTCGCAGATTACCCTACCATGGCGCAGTGCCATGAAATGATGCATTTCCGTATCTTTCGAAACATCCAGTTCCCGCAGAAGAGCAGCAAAAAGATCCGAAGAAATTCCCTGACTCTCCGGTGTCGCGCGTTCAAACGCCTGCTGATAGGGTGCATCAAATGGAAAAT
>NZ_JBQHWS010000193.1:0-4392 GCF_052063845.1 Blautia sp. HCP3S3_D9 | reverse complement strand
CCCCCTTGAAGACGACGAGGTAGATAGGGCAGAGGTGGAAGTGCAGTAATGCATGGAGCTGACTGTTACTAATCGGGTGAGGGCTTGACCAAGAATCGCAGGAAGTAATGATTTTCAGGGAAATGTCAGCATGTATGTAGTTTTGAAGATATAGTAGAAACCAGCTAGTAGTTAGCTGGTTTTTTTGTGCGCAAAAATAAAAGAAAGTCTGTTATATTGACTGCAAATATGCGAAGAAATCCTGCCGTTAGAAGAATGTAGAAAATTATATAATTGCATTACAGAAAATTATAGAAAGTGGGATTAAAAATATATTGTATTGCAGAAAAAAGCACTTTAAAATTAGTAGCAAAGTTTATAGAATCTAATTTATTTAAAAACATATATGGGAGGGTTTTTCATGAAGATTTATGTAAATGGAAAAGCTGGTCATGACGGAAATGGTACAGAGCAGATGCCATTTCGTCATATCAATGATGCGGCAAAAATTGCACAGCCGGGGGATGAAGTTCTGGTAGCGCCTGGAGTTTACCGGGAATATGTAGATCCGATTCATACCGGTACAGAAGATGCGAGAATTACTTACAGGAGCGTAGAGCCTCTCGGTGCAGTTATCACTGGTGCAGAACGTATTCAGACATGGGTTCCTTATAAAGAAGATGTATGGGTATGCCGTGTAGCGAACAGTCTTTTTGGCAGCTATAATCCATATACAACTATGGTTTATGGTGACTGGTATTTTGCCAAAGCTGACAAACACACAGGATGTGTATATCTTAATGACCGTGCTCTTTATGAAGCTGGAAGTGTAGAGGAATGCATCAAAGCTGAGGTTTATGAGTGCAGCTGGGTTCCGGAAGAGTCTACTTATAAATGGTATACAGAACAGGACCAGGAGAAAGACGAGACAGTCATTTATGCGAATTTCCATGGAGCAGATCCAAATAAAGAAAATGTAGAGATAAACGTACGCCGTGAGTGTTTTATGCCATCCAAAACCGGTGTGGGATATATCACAGTCAGTGGCTTCGTAGTTACAAAAGCAGCAACTACCTGGGCTCCGCCTGCAGCTTATCAGGATGGTATGATCGGACCTCACTGGAGCAAAGGATGGATCATTGAGGATTGCGAAATTTCTAACAGCAAATGTGCAGGTATTTCTCTTGGAAAATATTATGATGCAGAAAACGATCATTATTTTACAAATAAATATGTGAAGAGTCCAACTCAGATGGAAAGAGATGCAGTATGCCGCGGACAGTATCATGGCTGGCTTAAAGAAAAAGTAGGAAGCCACATTATCCGTCGAAACAATATCCATCACTGCGAGCAGGGTGGTATTATCGGCCGTATGGGCGGTGTATTCAGTATTATTGAGGACAACCATATTCATCATATCAACAATATGATGGAACTGGGGGGTGCAGAGATTGCCGGAATTAAGATGCATGCTGCAATTGATGTTATTATGAGAAGAAATCATATTCATCATTGTACAATGGGAATCTGGTGCGACTGGGAAGCTCAGGGTACACGACTCACTCAGAACTTGCTTCATGATAATCAGCGACCGGCATTTGCAAAACAGTTGAAAGGCGGTATGATGTGCCAGGATATCTTTGTTGAAGTAGGTCATGGACCGACTCTTATTGATAACAATATCCTTCTGTCAGACGCCAGCCTGCGTTTTGCTACTCAGGGTGTTGCTATGGTACATAACTTGATCTGCGGTGCTTTAACCTGTGTAGGTGATGGAACCGGATGGCGTTATACACCTTATCATATGCCTCATCGTACAGAGGTCAGAGGATTTATGACAATACTTCATGGAGATGACCGTTTCTATAACAATATTTTTGTTCAGAAATGGCCTTCAGAAGATTTTATCATAATGCATGATTCTGATGATGGATTTGATTCTGAGAACAGAAAAGTTGGAACCTGGATGTTCGATGAGTATCCAACTTATGATGAATGGATCTCACAGTTTGATTTTACAAAACCTGCAGATATGAAGAAACTGGAGCCGGTTCACTTTGACCATTTACCGGTATGGAGTGAGGGAAATGTTTACCTTAATGGTGCAAAGGCATGGAAACATGAGAAAAATGGACTCGTTTCTTCTGAGAATGTGAAGGTAGAATTAACAGAGAAAGACGGAAAATATATTCTGGATACAAATATTTACGAGATTCTTGGAGATTTCTCCGGACGTATGATCAATACAGAAGTTTTAGGAAAAGCTTTTGAGCCGGAAGAATTCTTCGAAAATCCGGATGGAACACCGATAACATTTGACGCTGATTACTTTGGTGGACACAGAGGTGCTAAGGTGATTCCTGGACCTTTTGCAGCGAAAGAAGATGCTGAGAAAAATGTCAATATTTGTGCTTTTTAACCGAATCAAGTAAGGAGCGAAGCGGATGATTTTATCCGTTTGACTTAAATTAAGGAAATAGAGAAGGCCAGCTGGATGTCAGCTGGTCTTTTTTGACGTTTTTTTGATTGTTTGTCTTTAAATGAAAAAATTTATATATTACTACATTTGTAGAAAAAACAGCTGGCTCCGACTACGATCTTGTCACTGCTGACCCGATTAGAGAATAAGAATTTCGTTTCTGTAGAGAAGCAGGGAAAGATGAATCTGTATACTCCTCTGGTATCTCAGGAAGATTATCAGGCAAATGAAAGTAAGAGTGTATTGGAGAAACTTTACGGGAATTCTCTTAAGAAGTTTGTGACTTCTCTTTATCAGGGAAAGAAGATAAGTTCAGAAGAAATACAGGATCTCAGTGATTTTCTGAAGGAGTTGGATGAGAAGGAGGAATAAGTGATGGCGGAATTTGCATTACATATTTTGAAGCTTAATATTATTTCCGCAGTTGTTATTTTTCTTGTGCTGGGTTTATCTGTTTTGTTAAAAAACAGATTTACAGCGAGATGGAAGTATGTGGTCTGGCTGGCTGTTGCAATGAGTCTGCTGGTTCCTGCGCGGCTTCCATCGAATTTTTCCCTTATAAATTTCAAAGTGCCGGGGATTGAGAGCAGTGGGAATGAAAAGATAACTGCAAAGAGAATAATTTCGGCAGATGCAGATTCTGCGAATGTAAATTCTTCTAAGGTAAATTCAGAGGATAGCAGTACTGCAGATTCAAAAATGCAGGATACGGCTGTGACGGGCAAAGCATCCACAGGTGCAGTATTGAAAGATGAAGTGCAGTCTGACTCAGCATCTGCATCATTGTCTGGAAGACATATCGTACCGCTGGCTGCAAAGATTTTTATGATCGTGTGGCTGGCAGGGGCGGTTATAAAGTTACTGGCAGAGATATGTGCATATTGCTTTTCCATGAGAAGCCTGAAACGGATGAGTCTTCCGGTGAATAATCTGATGAAATGGAAAATGTATCGGGATGTGTGTGAACAGAAAGGGATTCGGAGAAGACCTGAACTGATGCAGAATGCAGGACTCAGTACGCCGCTTCTGGCGGGATTATTTAGAACAAAATTATATCTTCCGGCAGTTAGCTATTCTGCGAAAGAATTGAAGCTGGTTTATCATCATGAGCTGACGCATTATTTACATAGGGATTTGTGGTATAAGATGCTTCTGAGAATCTGTGCATCTGTGTACTGGTTTAATCCGGCATTGCTGTTTATGTTGTGGGAGGCTGATAAGGATATCGAGAATCTTTGCGATGCGGAAGTTGTCCGTGTCTGCAGCAGGGCAGAACGTAAACTGTATCGGAAACTTCTGTTGAGAACAGTTGCCATAGATGATCAGGTGCCTTATGTAACGGCAAGCCTGAATGACAGCAGTATGGTTTTTAAAGACAGGATTCTGTATATGCTGAATATGAAGAAACTTCGGAAAAATGTTCTTCCGGGAGTGATCTTGGCGATGGTGCTAGTCGGAGGAAATCTGGCATTTGGCTTTTCAGGAGAAACAATTTCCGGGGCACAGAATACACAGCAGCAGGCACAAAAAGACGGAGATTCATCAGGACAGGATTCCGGAGAAGATGCTAAGAAGCGAGAATTGGTTGATATGGTGGCATCACATGGAACTTCCGATGAGCAGCAGCTGGCAGGAAAGGGAGATAAACTGGAGAATTCAAACAGTGATGGTTTGGCAGAGAATTCAGGACAGGGTGATGTTGCAGATCAGGAAGGAAATCAGGATCAGACAGGAGTGAATTCTTCTGATGAGACAGAGGAAAATTCTGACGGTCAGAATCCTGATCCGGATAATTCGGGAGGTGGTTATTCGGATACAGATAATAATGGAACCCCTGGAGATGATACTACAAATAAAACGGTTATTAATACATCATCATTGACATTACGAGGAAGTGGCGGCAGTACATTTGAAATTGAAAGGGTGTTGTATTC
>NZ_JBQHWS010000192.1:0-4447 GCF_052063845.1 Blautia sp. HCP3S3_D9 | reverse complement strand
CTGTTGCAGCGGAAACTGCATCTCCCGGGTTTTTATCCACCGGAATACTCTCGCCTGTAAGTGCCGACTCATTGACTGCACTATTTCCCTCAAGGATCACTCCATCTACCGGAACATTCTCACCAGGACGAACTACGAAAATGTCTCCCTTTCGTACCTGCTCGATCGGTACTGCGGCTTCCAGACCGTCACGGACAACAACCGCTGTCTTTGGAGCCAGTTTCATAAGACCTTTCAGCGCATCTGTGGTCTTTCCCTTGGAACGCGCTTCCAGCATTTTTCCCACCGTGATCAGTGTCAGGATCATAGCTGCAGACTCAAAATAGAACTCCATCATATAGTTCATCACCGCCGCTGAATCACCGTCCACCTGTGCTCTTGTCATGGCAAAAAGTGCATAGACACTCCATACAAAGGATGCCATAGAGCCAAGTGCTACCAGTGTATCCATGTTTGGCGCACGATTCCACAGGCTCTTAAATCCGCTGATAAAGAATTTCTGGTTGATGACCATTACAATTCCTGCAAGTAAAAGCTGTACCAGGCCCATTGCAACATGGTTGTTGTCAAACCATGCCGGCAGCGGCCATCCCCACATCATATGACCCATTGAGAAATACATCAGCACCAGCAGAAAACCGATCGATGCAATCAGTCTTCTCTTTAGAACCGGTGTTTCGTGATCTTCCAGTGCTTCTTCTGCTGCTGAAGCAGACAACTGTTCCCCGGAAGCCCCTTTTAAAGATGCTCCGTATCCTGCATCCTGCACTGCCTTGATGATTTCACCGGAACTTGCAGTTCCATCTACTCCCATGGAGTTCGTCAACAGGCTGACCGAACAGGATGTTACACCCGGAACCTTGGATACAGCCTTCTCCACTCTGGTGCTGCAGGCCGCACAGCTCATTCCGGTTACGTTGTATTGTTCCATTTTTCATTCCTCCTCTGACCAGCACAGCGAATATTATCTTTTACATTGACTTAACATAATTTTCCCTGTACAAATGTCACTCTTATTTTACAAATTATGATATCTCCTGATTGCAGGATCACTGTTATCCGTTCTGTTGATAACAAGAATCTCAGACAGTAAATAATGTACCTGTAATACTATTTCATAAGTTTCTGCAATGTAGCCACCAGTTCATCAATCGTCTCGTCCTTGCCCTCACGGATATCACGGGCAACACAGGTACGGATATGATTTGCAAGTAATTCTTTATTAAATGCATTCACTGCCGCATTTACTGCTGCAGACTGGATCAGGATATCATTACAGTACGCATCATTCTCCAGCATACCGATAATTCCACGGATCTGTCCTTCTACACGTTTGAGACGGTTGATCAGTTTCCTGCGTTCTTCTTCAGAACGGTCTGTATGTTTCCCACAACAGGGACAGGCTTTCTTTTCCTGTATATCTGCCATATAAATTCCTCCTCATTAAGATATATATACCTGCAAGTTCTCAGCAGTGGATTGTCAGGAATTATTTTCTTCCTTCAAAATACCCTCATGGGGTATCTTTACAATAAGCACTATATACCCTTATGGGGTATTTGTCAATCCCCAAAATACATTTATTATCTAAAATCAATCCAATCATTCGCTTTGCTACATTACACTAAATATCTACTCTACAGTTTATCCTAAAAAAACGTACGTCCTCAAATGCTTTTCTATAAGAAAAAGAGCTTCTGCAGGAAAACAGTCTGTCAACTATATTTTGACAACACTATTTTTCGCAAAAGCTCTGATAACTATGCTCTATATATTTTTGTGTACTTTTTTTCTGACAAAATAGAAACAGATCACCTGCATCACAATAGTCAATATCCATGACGCCGGATAGGAAATGAACAGCACAGACAAAGATCTGTGATGTGGAAAAATCCCAAAAATCCATACAATCCTGGTTCCTACTGTACCAATAACTGACAAAATCATCGGAACACCGGAATGTCCCATTCCGCGCAATGCTCCCGGAAGCAGGTCCATAATACCGCATAAAAAATACGGTACCGTGGTATATGCCAGAATCTCCATTCCGCACTGAATTACCTGAGAATCTCTGGTATAAATCTTAAGAATCTCCGGTCCAAAGAAATATGCGCCACATCCAAGTGTCAGTGAAGTAACCATAGAAATGATAACACAATCGATCAAGACTTTATCCATACGTTTGTACTTTTTCACACCGTAATTCTGACTGGTAAAACTCATACACGCCTGTGTCACTGAGTTTACAGATACATACAGAAATCCAAAAATATTGTTGGCTGCCGTATATCCTGCCATTGCAATAGAACCAAACGAATTGACCGAGGACTGCAACAGCGCATTTGAGAAGTTGATCACTGTACTCTGGATTCCTGCCGGAACCCCCACCTGAAAGATCTGTTTCAGATAAGTAGTATTGATTTTCAGTTTCGAGAAGCGAAGCTGATAACTGGTCTGTGACAGATACAGGCACCGCAACACCAGAATACAGGAAATCAACTGCGAAATTACAGTCGCAATCGCAACGCCTGCCACGTCCAGATGAAATAGGATTACAAGGATCATGTTCAGTCCTGCATTTACGATACCGGAAACGATCAGAAAGACCAGCGGACGTTTGGTATCTCCCACAGCTCTCAGGATTGCAGCTCCATAATTATACAGCATAAAGAACGGCATTCCCAGGAAATATATCTTCATATACAACGCAGACTGTCCAATGACATCCTCAGGTGTTCCCATCAGTTCCAGCGCCCCTCTGGAGAAGAACAGTCCCACAAATGCCATGATCACACCACTGATCAGTGCAAGCGTAATCGCCGTATGAACTGTATCTGACATCTCTTTATCCCTGCCTGCCGCAAAGAAACGGGCAGCAAGAACATTTGCACCAAGAGAAATCCCGATAAATAAATTGGTAAATACATTGATCAGGGCAGTAGTCGAACCTACTGCTGCAAGGGCTACACTTCCGCTGAATCGCCCTACTACAATAATATCTACCGCATTGAACATCAATTGCAGAATTCCAGACAACATCAACGGCACTGAAAACGAAATCAGCTTGTCCATAATGGTTCCATTGCACATATCTATTTCGTATTTATTTTGTTTCACTTTTATCTTCCACCCTCTATATCATCAATTTGTTAATTGATACGGGCTTCTTATCTCCTTTGTCAATCAGAAGTCCTGTATATTTTTTATTATTCAAAGCGTTCCAGACATCCATTTTCATATGGTACTGTCCGGAAATAATTAATCTACAAGGCTTCCAAAATAATAAAATCCCTTGCAGGTATCCAGTTTTACTTTTACATACTTACCGATCAGGTCTTTACATCCCGGGAAGTGAACCAGAAGATTATACTCTGTTCTTCCTGTGAAGATTCCTTTTTCCTTGCTCTCCTCTTCTACAAGGATTTCCTGTACAGTTCCCTCGAAACGTGACGATTCTTTTCTTCCTTTTTCCTGCACTAATGCAAGAAGACGATCAAAACGATCTTTCACTACATCTTCCGGCACCTGATTCTCCATCTTTGCAGCAGGAGTTCCGCTTCTCTTGGAATAAATAAAGGTAAATGCGGAATCAAAGTTACATTTATCCACTACATCCAGAGTATCCTGGAAATCTTCCTCTGTTTCCCCGGGGAAACCAACAATAATATCTGTAGTCAGGGAAATATCTGGCACTGCCTTGCGGATCTTGCTTACAAGCTCCAGGTATTTCTCTTTGTCATAACGGCGGTTCATGATTTTCAGGATACGGCTGCTTCCGGACTGCATCGGCAGATGAAGATGATGGCATACTTTCTTGCTTTCTGCCATAGTCTGGATCAGTTCATCAGAAAGATCCTTCGGATGAGAAGTCATGAAACGGATTCTCTTTAATCCTTCAATCGCCTCTACCTGTTTCAGAAGCTGTGCAAAAGTCACCGGATGCTCCAGTGTCTTACCATAGGAGTTTACATTCTGTCCCAGAAGCATAACCTCTGTTACACCATCTGCCACCAGAGCCTTGATTTCCTCCACGATTGCTTCCGGCTCACGGCTCTTCTCTCTTCCTCTTACATATGGTACGATACAGTAACTGCAGAAATTGTTGCAGCCAAACATGATATTTACACCTGTCTTGAAGGAATACTTACGATCCGCAGGCATTCCTTCTACGATTTCATCGGACTCTTTCCAGACATCGATGATCTGACCTTCCGTATTTAAGCTTCTGTAAAACAGTTCCGGGAATTTATGGAAGTTATGGGTACCAAAAACCAGATCTACAAAAGAATAATCCTTGTGGATCTTCTCGATTACCTCCGGCTCCTGCATCATACATCCAAATAATACAATCTTCATCTCCGGTTTCTTTCTCTTAATGCTCTTCAAATGTCCAAGATGACCATAAATCTTCAGATTTGCATTCTCACGGACTGTACAGGTATTATAG
>NZ_JBQHWS010000191.1:0-4489 GCF_052063845.1 Blautia sp. HCP3S3_D9 | reverse complement strand
GATGGCGTGAAGTATCATAAAAAGCGCTATGATTTCTTTATCAGCAATATCAAAAAAGTGATGAACGGGGAACTCCCGGAATGCAGGCTGAATCAGATTTGAAGATATAATTCCAGTTTGTAGACCTAAAACAGAATACACTTCCTTACATAGCAGTCATGCGCTTCGGTGCCTGGCTGCTAATTTTTTTGCGAAAGGAGCAGTATCGAATGAAGCTTGTATTAGCGGAAAAGCCCTCGGTTGCCATGAGTCTCTCGAAGGTGATCGGGGCAAATCAGCGCGGAGACGGTTATATGGAGGGCAATGGCTACCTTGTCAGCTGGTGTGTGGGGCATCTGGTGGAACTTTCCCAGCCGGAAGCCTATGATGAAAAGTATGCCAAGTGGAGGTATGATGATCTTCCGATTTTGCCGGATCATTGGCGGTATCAGGTATCTGCCAGCACGAAAAAGCAGTTCGGAATCCTGAAAAAGCTCATGCAGCGGAAAGATGTGGAGAGTCTGATCTGTGCAACCGATGCAGGGCGTGAGGGAGAACTGATTTTCCGACTGGTTTACCATCAGTGCGGCTGCAAAAAGCCGGTGGAACGACTTTGGATTTCCTCGATGGAGGACAGTGCGATCCGGGAAGGCTTTCAGAAGCTCCGACCGGGAATAGAATATGATGCCTTATATGAGGCGGCTTTATGCCGGGAGCGTGCCGACTGGATTGTCGGAATCAACGCCACCCGGCTTTTTTCATGTCTGTATGGGCAGACCCTGAATGTGGGGCGCGTGATGACACCAACCCTTGCGATGGTGGTTATGCGGGATGCAGCAATCCGGGTGTTCAAGCCGGAGCCGTTCTACTCGGCAGAATTGAAATTTCGGGATTTTCAAGCGGGCGGTGAGCGGATGAAAGAAAAAGCAGAAGCAGAAAAACTGGTGGCAGAGTGCTGTCAGGCGGGAAGTGCCATCATTACCAAGGTGGAGCAGAAAGAAAAATCAGAGAAGCCCCCGACCTTGTTTGACCTGACATCGCTTCAGAGAGAAGCAAACCGGCAGCTGGGATTTACAGCCCAACAGACACTGGATTACACACAGGCTCTGTACGAGAAGAAACTTGTGACCTATCCCCGTACTGACAGCCGGTATCTGACGGATGATATGGCACCGCTGGTGCCGGAACTTGTTTCTGTGATCCAGCAGAGCTTTCAGATTCAACCGGATGAGCCAGCACCGGTGAATGCAGCGCAGGTCATCAATTCCAAGAAAGTGACCGATCACCATGCCATTATCCCTACAAAAACAGCGGCGGGTTATGACATTTCCTCTCTTCCCAGTGGAGAACAGGCGATTCTTACCATGCTGGCGGTGCGTCTGATTTGTGCGGTAGGAACTCCTTGCCGCTATGCAGAAACCATAGTGGAAGCGGAGTGCGCCGGTCAGAAGTTCCGCACGAAAGGCAAAACAGTCACGGATATGGGCTGGAGGCAATATGCAGGAAAGCCGGTTGAAGATGCTGAGAAGAATGCGGAGGCAGGTGATCTTCCGGAGCTTTCGGAAGGCATGACATTGGAACTTGCCGGTGTCGATCTGAAAGAAGGCAAGACCAGCCCACCCAAGAGGTTTACCGAGGACTTATATTGTAAAGGGTAGTTAAGAAAAAAGCACAAGAAAGGACAAAAAATGAGAACAAAAAAAGCAGAAAATGAAAAGATTACTGCCCTCTACGAAAGACTTTCTCGTGATGATGAAATGGTAGGGGACAGTAACAGTATCGTCAACCAGAAGAAGATGCTTGAGGACTATGCAAAACAGAATGGCTATACCAACATAGAGCATTTCACAGATGACGGTTATTCCGGCGGTTCATTTGACAGACCGGACTGGAAAAGAATGATAGCAGGAATTGAGAACGGAAGCATTGGCACAGTTATTGTAAAGGATATGAGCCGGATAGGGCGTGACTATCTGCAGGTGGGCTTTTATACGGAGGTCATGTTCAAGGAAAAGGAAGTCCACTTTATTGCGATTGCAAACGGAGTTGATAATCAGAAAAGGGAGAGCAGTGAGTTCGCCCCGTTTCTAAACATCATGAATGAGTGGTACATTCGTGACTCCAGCCGGAAAGTGACTACGGTGCTTCGTGCAAGGGGAATGGAGGGAAAACACACCACCAATAATGCCATTTACGGTTACCGGAAAAGTGAGGAAGATAAAAACCAGTGGGTAATTGACGAAGAAGCTGCCGAGGTGGTGCGCAGGATATACCGGATGTCTCTGGAGGGGAAAGGACCCTATGAGATTGCGAGGATACTGTCGGAGGAACAAATCGAGCGTCCATCCTATTATCTTGCCAAGCGGGGACTTGGAACCTGTCGTTCCAACAATAATACTGCAACCCCTTATGTGTGGCGTGGGGCAACGGTGAGGGATATTCTTTCCAAGCCGGAGTATATGGGGCATACCGTAAATTTCCGCTCTTATAAAGAGTCCTACAAGGATAAGAGGGCAAAAAAGACACCAAAAGAGGACTGGGTTATTTTCAAGAATACACAGGAAGCAATCGTTTCTGAAGAAATGTGGAATAAGGTGCAGGAACTGAGAAAGACCGTCCGCAGGACGGATACAGTCGGCGAAGCCAATCCATTTACGGGGCTTTTGTATTGTGCTGATTGCGGTGCGAAAATGTACAACCATCGTGGCGGAGCAGGAAGGGCAAGAAATTGGAAAGGGGAATTAAACGGAAAACGCAGACCGGATCGTGATGAGTATAACTGCTCCACCTATAACTTAAGCAGACAGAGTTATGACAAACAGTGCAGCCAGCATTATATCAGGACAGAGGTTGTAAGAAAGCTGGTGCTGGAAACCATCAAAGCGGTCAGTGATTATGTGATTACCAATGAGGAGGAATTTATCAACAGGATATATTCCTCTTCGAGAGACAAGCAGAAAGAGAGCATAAGGTCTTTAAAGCGAAAAATTGCACAGGATACCAAGCGTGTAAACGAGCTGAATATGCTGATGAAGAAACTGTATGAGGATAATATCAGCGGAAAGCTGTCTGACAAGCGTTTTGAATTTATGCTCAGCGAGTTTGAAAATGAACAGGACACCATTGAAATATCTATGGAAAATGCCAAAGCCGAGATTGAAAAATATGAGAGTGATACAGTCCGGGCAGACAAATTTATAGAACTTGTGAAACGCTATACGGATTTCAGTGAATTAACTACCCCCATGCTGAATGAATTTGTGGAAAAGATACTTGTCCATGAAGCGGATTATTCCAGCGGAGAAAGGGTACAGGAAGTGGAGATTTACCTGAACTTTATCGGGAAGTTTGAACTGCCTGTAAAAGAACCGACTGCGGAAGAAATTGCAGAGCATGAAAAGCTGAAAGCACGCAGGGCAAAAAAAGCAGAATATAACCGCAGATACATGGAAAAGCGGAGAAAGCGTATCGCAGGGGAAGAACAGAAATCAAAGGAAGTCACAGTAAACGGTTAAGGGTATGGAGGATAGAGAGCTTATGAAACAGGAAGAAATCAGAAAGTGTACAAAGGTTGTGGAACTGTTCCGCAGTATGATGGATGAATTGGGAGATATGTGTGTGGTATATGATGTTAGGTTCGGCTTTATTGTACTGGAGTATTACATGGATGGGTATTTTGAGAATAATTCCAACTACGACAACGCAGAGGACTTGTATCATCACCTGTTGGGTAAATGGAAATTCTGCTGGATTGTGGATAAGGCAAAGGTTAACGGGACAGAAGAATTTGAAGATTATGAACCGTCATTGACAAAGGAACAGCGGGCAGAAAGGGATAAGGTTTTAGCACATTTTGAAGAAGCATTCCGGCAGATACAGACGGAATAAGAAAGTGTCACAACATCTGAGGGGGCAATCGGTTTGAACACTGATTGCCTTTTCTGACAGGAAATGGACGGATTTAAGGCGTTCCTGATGAAGTGGCAGGGAAATATGCATTGCATGTGTTTTGACACGCTTACAGGGCATAAAAAACGGAAAAAGGCTACATAATTTGAACATTTTGAAGGAGGGTATCATAGTGGCGAGGATGGGTAAAAAAGAAAAACGGTTGTGGGTGTTCTTTTTGAATGACAAAAACAGGATACAGTATAATGACCAGTGCAAGAAGTGTGTGCATGAGTGTAAGCAGAGTTTCCGGTGCAGGATTGTGTGGTGTGGGAAGTATTGCTCTAAGCGGAGGAAAAGGTAGTGCTTGCTATTCTTGTCTTTCGACACTCCCGGAGGGTGTGGCAGATGTTTTGAAATATAAAAAAATAACTATAGAATGGTGATACATTTACATTACGTTTACATAGTTACATAGTTGCCCTAACTCACAATTCATATCTTGCTATTATTCGGCTATCCGAGTATAATCATGCTGAAACCATAAGAGAAGGGATAGATGAAGCTATGGAATATATGTCTGCACCGCAGGCAGCGGAAAAATGGGGCATTTCAGAAAGGC
>NZ_JBQHWS010000190.1:0-4546 GCF_052063845.1 Blautia sp. HCP3S3_D9 | reverse complement strand
GATTAAGTCCACGTCCACAGCATCCACAGATGTAATGCTGCTTTCGTGTCTCGCTCGGAGCCTTCTGTGGAGTAATCATTTCCTGTGCCTTCTGGAATACTTCTTTTGAAACAATCGCTTCATGCATCCCTTCGACTTTGCTCCACTCTTCCTTAGGCTTAACCTTCAGCTTGCCGGTAACTTTATCAAAGGTAGATTTCAGAGCAACAACAGCCCCTGTATAAATCTCATTACTTAATAATTGAAGAACACCACTTGCAGTCCAGCACATATTTTCTGCATTCTCTGTATGATTTGAAGCCTCTCCCTTCTCAGTTTTATAAACCGATGGGCATTTGATACCTCTGTCATTCAGATTTCTCGCAATCTCTGTAAGACCAACACCAGCAATCCTCATATCAAATATTTCTCTAACAACGGCTGCTGCCTCTGGGTCTATTTCCAATTGGTGCTTGTTCTTCTTTTTCTTGCGGTAACCATACAGTGTCTGCCCGGCAATGTACTTGCCCTGAGCTGCCATCTGCTTTCGTGAAGCTCTGACCTTTTTTGATAGGTCTCTGGAATAAATATCATAAACAAGATTCTTGAAGGCGATATCTAAACCGCCCTCAGTCTTGTCACTATCATAATGGTCATTGATGGCAATGAATCTTACACCCAGGAATGGAAATAACTGCTCCAAATAGTCTCCAAGCTCTACATAATCCCTACCGAATCTGGAGCAGTCCTTTACGATAATGCAGTTTATTTTGCCCTTCTTAGCCAGCTCAATCATTTCTGTGAACTGAGGTCTGGTATCAAAATATCTGCCTGAGATACCATCATCACAACGCTCTATGACATTGCATCCAGCAAACTCTCTCTGTTTATTGATGTAGTCCATAATCAGCCTGCGCTGTGATGAAATACTTCCGCTCTCAATCTTCCTGCCGAAAACATCAGCTTCGCAAGTTCATCTGTAAAGGTATATTTCACCTCAAATCTGTCATTGTCATAGCAGGTTATCTTCTTAATAAAAGTAAGAACCAACTCTCTGCTCAGTTCGCTCACTCCAAGATACTTGCTGAATGCTTCCTGCATATCAGTAGAGCCGGAATATGATGTCTCATAAGTAGATGCCTTCATTCTCGCTGAGACTATTTCCTCTGATAATGCTTCCTGCTCTGCCACATACCCAGCTTTCATTTCCAAATATTCATCTTCGGAGAAAACCCCATCAGCGAAATCCTCATACAGATTTTTAATGAAGTCAGCTACCTTATCATATCTGCTCTGCAGTTCCACCAGTCTCTTATCCAGTTCTGACTTCTCTGATACCGCTTTAGGCATCCTATTCAGAGCCTTTAGTCTCTCTTTGCTTTCAACATAAACTGCAATATGAGTCTTTATCAACTCCAGCACAAAAGCTTCCATCTTCTCAGCTTTGATGTTCTTCTTAGGATCAGCATCGCCATAAGTAGCTGAACGCCTGCATACATAGGTGCTATAATGTCCAACACCGCCCACAAGCTTCACTGTCTTGCGATATAGGTTCATCTTATTGCCACAATGAGCACAATACAGAATTCCCTGCAGCATATCCTCTTTGGTATTCTTCTCAACACCTTTATCCTTGCTATGTGAATCGTGATAGGCTTTCTTCTTAATGCTCAAAAGTTCCAATGCTCTCTTTTGCATTTCATGAGAGATTATGCCTTCATGATGGTTTTCAAAATAATAACCTTCACGGTTCACTGGCTTTGTGATTCCCTTGTAATAACACTTCTTTGTCTTTCCAATCTGAATATCACCGGTATAAATGGGGTTCTCAAGAATTCTTCTAATCATCTTGCCTTCCCATTTATTGGTATACTTCTGTTTATGAATGACACCCTTTTCCTGCCAGTAAACACTTGGAGCTAAAACGCCATCAGCATTCAATCCTTTAGCTATCTGTGCCAGACTGCTGCCAGTCAAAAATTCCACATATATTCTGATGACAATGTCCTTTACCTCTTCGTCCACCAAAACCATATGCGGATCATCCGGGTCTTTCCTATATCCATAGGCTGCCGTTGTTGCCAGGAAGATTCCCTGCTTGAACATATTCTCAAAGGATGTATCAATCTTTTTTGAAATATCTTTTGCATAGGCTTCATTGATAAGATTTTTAAGCGGTACTATCAGTCCATCTTCTGACGGATTTGATGTAAGGCTGTCGTAATTATCTGTAACAGCGATAAATCGAACTCCAAAGAATGGAAATATCTTCTCAATATAATCTCCTGCTTCCAGATAGTTTCTGCCAAGTCTCGATAAGTCCTTCACAACCACGCAATTGATTTTGCCGCTTCTGATATCAGCAATCATCTGATTAAACTGTGGTCTGTCAAACTTCGTGCCGGTTACATGTCTGTCCACATAAATCTCTGTGAGGCTAAGTGTTTCATCCTTGCTGACAAAATCCTTAAGGAAAGCAATCTGGTTCTCCACCGTATCACTTTCAATCTTACGTTCATCTTCCCTGGACAATCTGACATATACAGCGGTCTTATATCCACTCTGCTTTTCAGGAGCCTTGGCAATCGCAACAGACTCTTTTCTACTCTTACGTGCCATTTATATCGCCTCCTTCAGTTCAGATGCATAAAGCTCTACCACATGCTCCAGCTCTGCTATTTCCTTCTGAAAACGATATGTTACCTGAAGAGTATTACCATCAATCACATCTATTCTTTCAATCAAGAATGTGATGAGGCTTCTGTTCAGACTAACAATGCCCTTATATTTTTTAATATTCTCAATCCATTCCTGCTTACCGGATCCATTTGCAAGAAGCCCATCCCTCTCAGCTTCAAGTGAAGAAATACTGTTCTCGATATCTGCCATCTGGCTTTGATACTGATCTCTGAGCATGGAATATTCATCTTTTGTAAGAATTCCATCCTTGAAATCTTCATACAGATTCTTACGTCTAAGATTGCAGCTCTCAGCTTCCTCTCTAAGCCTAAGAATGCGAATCTCATATTTCATAATGTCCGGCTTCATATTAGGAGCCTGGCTCACAACCTCAACTGCCTCTGATAAAGCCATGACCTTTCCAACAAAGGTTTTTACCAGTTCGAGTACACTACCTGTCAGTCTCTTCTCCGAAACACTGTGGGAGCTACAGCTTGTCTTATCTCGTTTATTGCCTGCACACACATAATAGATGTACTTCTTACCATTTGACGGAATAGTCTTACGAACCATCGGCTCGCCGCAGTCAGCACAATAAACCATTCCTGCAAGCGGAAATACTTCTGCTCTGTCAGGCGATACTCTTGTATCTCTTAAAAGAAGAGCCTGCACTAAATCAAATTCTGACCTGCTGACAATGGCTTCATGCATATTCTCCACACGGATCCATTCAGTCTCATCCTTATGAATGCGCTTCTTAATCTTATAATTCGGTGTGGTACACTTACCCTGGACAACAGTTCCGGTATAGACCTCATTCTTCAAGATACGAAGCACCGCATTATAGCTCCACTTAGGATTAATGCTTTTCTGGAATGAACTTTCCAGTTCTATACCAATGCTCTTCTTGTTCTGGATTGGAGATAAAATTCCGTCTGCATTCAGCTTATCGGCTATGGCCTGTTGGCTCATTCCACAAAGCTTCATAGTGAAAATATCTCTCACCACATCCGCTGCATAATCATCAATCACAAGATGATTCTTATTCTCTTCATCCTTCAGATATCCGTAAGCCGCAAAGGCACCGATGTACTCACCATTGCGTCTCTTGATATCCATATGACTACGAATTTTTACCGAAATATCACGACAGTAAGCATCATTGATAAGGTTCTTAAAAGGAATGATCATTTCACTCCCCATATCCTCATTGATGCTATCATAACCGTCTGTGATGGCAATGAAACGGATTCCCAGCATAGGAAAAATCTTTTCGATGTAACGTCCAGACTCAATATAATTTCTGCCAAAACGTGATAAGTCCTTTACGACAACGCAATTGATTTTATTCTCCCTGATGTCAGAGAGCATCCTCTGGAACTCCGGTCTTTCGAAATCAACACCACTAAATCCATCATCCACATAAGTATCTGCAATCTGGATCTCTGGATGTGATTTAAGATAATCCATGACCAGCTCTTTTTGATTGGCGATACTGTTGCTGACCTGCTTGCCGCCTTCAGTAACATCACCATCTTCCCTCGATAATCTAAGGTACATTGCTGCTTGATATGTTTTTTGCATCTGCTAATCCTCCTGTTCTGTATTATTCTGGAGCCTAATCCAGATAATCCAGAAACCAGAGGCCGCAAACGACTTAGTCCTCTTTCAGATTAACATGGATCCACTGCAATTCCCATGACATCTTCCAATCCATCCCAATCCTATCCAACAGCCTAATCCTATCCTCATCCAGCACCATCCCACTAGCCCCCGGATGTTTATAATGTACCCATAACAGTGGACACGCGAATTAGTGTAGTACCCGTTTTACGGACACCCACACAAGACATGCCCCTGTTCTTAGACACTGTTCCCATGTGAACCC
>NZ_JBQHWS010000189.1:0-4616 GCF_052063845.1 Blautia sp. HCP3S3_D9 | reverse complement strand
ATCTTGGAACTTCAACATAATGATGCCTCCTTTCGTTGTATTCCCTACAAATAGGATAGCACATTTTGTTGAAGTTTCTTTATATTTATTTTATCTAGCACAACAAGTTAAATTACAAATAAAAGCTGGTCAAGGGAGAGGCTTATGGATGTGAAAGACAGTATTTCTGTAACACTAAAGACGATAGATGGAAAAGAAACGAAAGATCAGTCAGCAAAGAATATTTTTTCATATAAACCAATTATGAGTAATATTCTAAAATATACTGTAGAAGAATATAGAGACTGCTCCCTGGAAGAAATTATGAATTGTATAGAAGGTGATACGATTCAGACAGGAACCGCGTTGGTAGAAGAGGATATGGCAAAAACCATACGTGGAGAGGATACAGAATTTCGTACGACAGATGAAGCACCAGCAGCATTTGATATTCTGTTCCGTTCTTTAAATCCAAAAGCAGAAAGGGACTTTTGGATCTCTTATATGGATTATTTTCCGGAAACCAGAAAAAAGTATTATCATATATTCCAGATTCGGATAATCAAGTTCGTCAGAAGGAGGTGTCTGATATGTTAAGTATGATTTCTTATGCAGAGGAAAATGGGATAAAAAAGGGCGAAAATCGATTAGGAGCACTTATAAATATTCTATTAAAGAATAAACGTTATTCAGATGCTGAGAAAGCATCTGAGGACGAGGTGTATCGTGAACAACTATATAAAGAATATAAATTATAGAAATGGGTGGTTATTTTGAAAACTCCGGGGACTTAAATTTTCGACGACTGGTGATGCTCGAAAGGGTGCTCGTTTCAATCGGAATTGGAGTCTGCATTCTATGAAGTCCAGGTTTTAGTTTTTGCCATTCTAAAGATAGTCTCAGCATATTGTGCTTTTGTCAAGGACATTGAGGTCAGACCGTGCGTCCAGCAAAGAGCATGCAGTCCGACAGGTGGAAATTATAATATAATAAGATTTAGGTAATTAAACAATATCGCATACATAATACAGAAAATGTACTATTTAATCGGAGAAAAATATGTATAGAGAAAGAGTGAACGAAAAACTACCGACAGAATATTTGTTGCATGAATTTGATGAATTGATTTCCTGTAAGAGCCTTGGTAGTTATAATTGTTGTGAAATGGTTTCGATATATTTATGCCAAAGAGAAAAGGAAATGCCGGATAATGTATATACAATTTTTGTATTTGAAACAAGACCGAACGTAGAAAAGAGCTCGGAGAGACTTTTAAAAAAGCTTAAAAGTATTACTGATACATATTCATTAGGAATACAGAGAAAGGTGCTGGATGTATCAGAAGTTCGAAGTATTTTTGAATTGTTATGCAACAGTAGAGATAAGAAGGAAGTAGACATCGGAGATGGAAGGTTAGAAACAGGATATCTGGAAGGGGTATCGAAAGTTTTTATTCAGCAGGACAGTACAAAAGAGATGTTTTTAAACAAAGTATTAAAAAATAATTTTATTAATGGAAGTTATATTTTGGAATTTTTTGACTGTGATAAAAAGATTGTAAATGTGTTGAACACAGTGCAGTTCAGAAAGATGACAGATACAATATTCGATGCAATTCCAATTGATTTGTTTTCTGTATCAGATCGTATTGGGAATTTTGTGTTTCAATTTCCGTCAACGAATGTAAGGGTTTCTTATAAAAAAGATGATATGGAGAGACAGTTAACGTATGATGTGTCATTTGATAAAGAATGTGAGTCAGATGATCAATTTCTGGTATTGTCAGAAGGCGTTTTTGATGATTCGATTATTTCATTTGGTACCAGGACATTTAAACAGGAAGGATGTAATACTACATTTGAAGTTGGTGATGCTTCCCGATTTTGCAGGACAACGATAATTGATGTAAAACGGCAATTGATTTTGTCGCGTCAGGAAACAAGCTTTATAAGAAGAATGACGTGTGTGCTGCAGATGGGTGCACAGTATGGAGAACAGCGTATCATTTATGATGAAACAGGACAGGTTGTTGACACTATTGAACTCATATCAGCGGAGAATGTTAATATAGAACAACCTGTTATTCGGACGCGAGATAGTCATATACATAAGCGTCAGTATAGCAGACGAGTTGATGAGTTATATGCCAGAGCTGAGTTTAGACGGTATGGAAGAGATTCAGAACCGCAGAAAGCTTTGAAAGATGTGATTGCATTGATGAATCGTGCACAAACAGGGAAAGTGTATCTGTGGGATCCTTATCTGACAGTTGAGGATATTTTACATACTTGGTATTTTACGAAAAGTATGAATGTAACGTTATATGCAATTACATCTGGTGAAATTGCCGAAAAAAGTAAAATGAGTGTATGTGATTGGATAGAACAGCAGCAGGAAATTATGGAGAAAAGGAGTAATCATTATGGTATACATGTAGAGCTTAGATGCCAGTGGGCTGATTATGGTTACAGTTTTCATGATCGTTTTCTCATGGTGCTTAATTTAGATCAGGATACCTCTTCTGTCTGGTCACTGGGTACATCTGTGAATAGCCTTGGAAATAAACATCATATTATTCAAAGTGTGGAACATCCACAGATGATGATAGACGCATTTGAAGAATTATGGAATGAGCTGGATGCTCCGGAATGCCTGGTATGGAAGAAAGGAGTATGATGGAGAAGACAATAAAAAAAGATATTTGGGAAATGATCAGTTCGGTGAGTTATAGTACTCATATTGCTGGTAACGCAGGAAGGGCTGATCAGAAATTTTTTGAACATTTGCAGGAAGGTATTGCTGATAATGATTTGGATAAGATATATGAATTCATTGATGCGTATGAGAGGGGAAAAAGTATAAAACCTGATGAATTAGTCTGCAGATTGTTTCAAAAAGCATATAGGGAGGACTCTGCACGTTTATGCCAGCTTTTGGCAGAGAAAAATAACATTGTAGATTATTGGATATTTCTTTCAACTTGCTGTGAAACAGATATGCTTGTGGATTTTGCAAAGATGGATGTAGCATATCCTTGTTTCTATTATGAATGTGCCAGGATTTTGTTGAAACGGACATCGGGTACAGATGAAAAATGCAAAGAGGCAATAATTGCAGCGGTCAAGAGAATTGCTGACAGGGATTTGGCGTTGTGGGAACGCTGGGTACAAAGAAAGGAACATAATACAAATTGGCAGCAGCTTCTTTTTAGTGTTCTTTCTAAAGTCAGCAGAGAAGCGCTGAAGTGTTTTGCAAAGACGATTAATCTGGATATGATGCTGCAGAATCATAAAGAGGATATTGTGGCTCGGGAATTTGAAAGGTTATCGGATACATCAAAAAAATATATCTTAGAAAATATAAGTAAAGATATTTTGGAGAATTGGAATTTATTGTTCGAGAAAAAGAAGAAAAAACATGAGAATTTAAGAGAAATATGGTTTTCTGGTTACTTTAGTTTAATTTTGAATTCTCTTCAATATGATTTGAAAAATAAGGAGGAGTGGAAACTTAGTTTTTTAAATTACGAAAAAATATTAGAAAAAGATATGTATGCATGGTATGAGAAAACGACACATATGTGTTGCGCTTTTTTCTATGATATAACGCAGATATTTTATATTGTACTGGCAGGGCAGGAAAAGCAGATTATAGAGGCGGATGAAAGCGTGACTCAAAGTATCAGGAAGATACAGTTATTTATACGGCGGCATGAGGATTACTGGAAGGATCATGTTAAACAAAAAATAGAACTGGAACATAGACTAGAGGCGATGTTGTAGATTTAAGTGGAAATTCATAACCAGTAAAGGGCATATGTCTGGGTCTGACCCTATGAAGTGCATGAAGAAGAAGCTTATGCTGAATGGAACAAAGCAGTCAGAGGAGAACATTTTGATAAGATAGAACTATCACAGGAAAGAGCTTTCACTAAGTACTGCTAGTGTGGCTGACACCTTAAATCCGATATTGAATCCGGGTATACAGACCGGAGGGTTGGCAGGCAACGAAAAAACCTGATAGCGATTCCAGACGTATGGGCTAGAGTGTTTGCGGACAACGATAAAATCAGTCATAAAGGGAGACGCACAGTACTGCGGTGTTGTAGTCTCCCTTTAAATTTTGTGGTGATACACAGAAAATTCAAAAAGAAAATTTTCAAAACCAATTGATAATATGATCGATGTTGAGTATAATATAGATGAAACCAAAAAGGTTTTCGCGTGGCGACACGTTAAAGCTGTACTCCGGCTGGGAAGGTTAATTACTGGCACTTTGTGATGCTCAGCAGGGTATCGAGGCTGATGACCAGCATAAAACATGCGTATTAAATGATACCAAGCGGAAACGCTTTTGATTGTCGGGGCAGAGACATTAAACCTGTCTGAGTGGTCGGAATGGAGACTGAAAACCCATTCGAGTGGTCGGGATGGAGACTGAAAACCCATCCGAGTGCAGAATAAACTGTGAAAAATTAGTAAAAGGAGCAGTATGGTGCTGCTCCTTTTACTTTTGTAGGAAGGAAAAAATATGGCGGAACAGAAGAACTTCAAGACAAGAGTGTAAGTGCTTCAAAAGAAGGCGTAGTGCATAACAGAAGTTTTTTTGTTATACTCACTACAGATTCATTTGAAGCA
>NZ_JBQHWS010000188.1:0-4734 GCF_052063845.1 Blautia sp. HCP3S3_D9 | reverse complement strand
TCCTGGTTGGTTTTTCCCATAGAATAAGTCCTCCTTAAAATATATTGGTTTTTCCCAGTATATCAATTGGTGGAGGAAATAGCACTACGCCTTCTTTTGAAGCACTTACGATTGCATTAAATGTAATCACAAACACACTCTTATTCCACCACATACCTTCATAAGCAATCATAACCGCAAACAGTGTAACAATTACTGTAACTGCAATATTTACATAAGCAGGAAAGCTACTGATGGTCGATATTCCAAACTGCCACAAAACAAATACCGCCAGTCCAACTACATATAATCCTTTGTCCTTTTTCCGGTCAAAAAATATGTCAAAATAATAAAAGAACAGATATACAGCATAAGCACTCAACAATATATCTGCTCCGTAAGACAAAGCCTTATCTATCCACATAATATGTATCCTCCATCGAACAATACTGCTCGCTGATCATCTTTCTTCTGTCTTCACTAATGGAAATCTTCTTTCCATTGTCCATTACTACAAAATCATAGGACTGTCCCTTTACATGCTTATAATTTACAAGAAAAGACTGATGGACACGTAAAAAAGAGACTTTGCATGCTTTCAGGCTGTTCTCTATCTCACTTAATTTCCCATATAACTCAAAAGTTTCTTCTCCAGTCACAATAAACACTTTCCGCTTATTGCTCTCAAAATATAAAATATCCCGGATCAGTACCTTATGATTCATACGTTGGTAACTATAACGAAAGTAAAAGTCTCCGCTATTTATATCCTCATAAGCCGCCATAAAACACGTTTCCATTTGATTCTCGCTTACCGGCTTTACCAGAAACTGAAACGGCCGCACCACAAAGGATTCTTTCATGTGGTTTTCATGGCTGGTAACATAAATAATCAAAACATTTTTATCATATGTTCTGATTCTTTTAGCTGCTGAAATCCCATCCTCTTTGTCCATTTCTATATCCAGATAAATGATATCGTAACCGTCCCCTGCTGCAACCGCGTCTGCCAGACTCTCCCCATTCCAGAATACTTCTATGTCTATATCGACGAAATTCCTCTTCGCTATTTTCCGAATCAGCATCTCTATCTGCCCTGTTGTTCGAATATCATCATCACAAATCGCTATATTCAACATTCACATCAACTCTCTTCTGTCTGCTTGTTGTCCTTTTTTCGCTTTTCACTCGCCTTTTTTACCGTCTGTATAATCGACCATATCATTTCCTTGTCGTATGAATCTAAATCCTTATATACTTCAATCAAGTCGTAATACTCATCTAATGTTTCATTCATTTTCATCTGTCTCTGTAGATCCCTTTTTACATCTGAAACACCCAGTAGATAGTCCGTTGTTACATTAAAATACGTTGCTATCTTCTTAAGGATATCCACCTTTACCAGTGTGACATCCTTCTCATATTTACTAAGCATTTGCTGAGTTATCCCTAATTCTGCCGCAAGAATTTCCTGTATTAGCCCTCGTTTCTCCCGGAGCTGTTTGATTCTACTCTCCATAATTGATTACCTCTTAATTATATTGTAGTTCTATGCTACCCTAATTCGTTCGATGCAATACAAATAATAGGAGTAATCAATTACGCTGTTATCTTAAACGTAAAGCGAGCAGTGTTGCTACACTGCTCAAATCTCTACATAATATGTTTTTTTAAGAAACTTCCTTAAATGCAAATTAAATAGTATAAAAAAGCAAACCTTTTTGAATAATGCACAGTAATTATATACTGCATTATATTTCAGGATATTTTTTCATAATCTGTTTTACACTACCTATATCACGGTTATATTCTATCATATTCATCATCTTTACTCACTTATATGTAATTTTTTCTATTCTCCATGTAATACTTTTTTTGTAACGATATGTACTATTTTTCTTTAATTCCTTTTGAATTGTTAGTAACCGCCAAATAATAATGCGGTCAGATATAAAATTACCCCAGCCCTTTGCGAGTTGGAGTAATTCTCTACAATTCACATGCGATTTTTGATAGACAGAAGTTTTTCACTCCATGGTGCCAGTTCTGCGAACTGTTCATCGCTGATCTCTTTCGATGGCCGGTGTTCCAGAAGGAACTTCAGATATCCGTAAACATTCAGTTCATGTGCCTTTGCCATCTCCACCATGGTGTAGACCACTGCGCTGGCATTGGGTCCATTTACGGAATCACTGAACAGCCAGTTCTTCTTGTTATGCTCTTTAGAACATAACAAGAAATTGTGCGATAATGAAATCGCTATAAATTTTTGAAAGGAAGTAATTTCATGGATTACCAAACAACTGTTGACACAGTAATGTATCCTATTAAAAGAAAAGAAAGTATGTTCCAGTAGCCGGAGGTCTCATAAAGACTGTTATGATTCTTTGGAGGAATTCTTAAATCAAACAGGACGGGAATATTCAGAAAAAGCAAGAGATGAATGGCTTTCATTTATTAAAAGTGAATATCCAAGCCAAAGATATACGGTCTGGAAACAATATATCTTTCAATTGGAAGAAATGGCAGAAACTGGCACGATATCTTAGAATTATGATATCCTTCGTGGTCACTTCAATCGTATGTGAATTATCAAAGTGCATTTGCGATGCAGTATTCTGTTCTGGGAAACGATCCGGAACAATGTTAATGAGAACCACATCCTGCTTAGGAAGAGGTTCCTCATGATAACCGTAATTCGGTGCCCGAATCTGATCCGCCGCTACTTTTCGGCAACAGGCAACGGCTGACCCAATTATAAAAGGTGCTTGCTGCAATGCCGTTTTCACGGCACCAGTCAGCATCTGTCATACCGCTCTTGCGGCATTCATTGATAAGCCTAATCTGCTCCGCCATGGGAACATGGGTTTTGCGAGTAGCTACCATAACCCCTCCTCCGTAATTGTAGTAAAATGGTCTAAATATCTAACAACTACAATTCTAAAGAAAATTAACGGATCAGAAAAACAACTCTAATATACACCTATGCCTTACTTTAGACTATCTTTTGATACACCATCATGTAAATCATATTATGATTTTACATTTTATTTGGAGAGTTAATTTTACGAGAAATTCACATTTTTCGTTCTAATCTCTTTTTGTACAAAAAGCGCCCTACTTCACATCCCAAAATTATCGCAACCCAAATACAAACAGCTACCTTACTGATTTCTTCTAAGACGATAAGAACAAAAATGCTCATTATCATTAATCTACTCAGCATTTCATACGTTTCCGCTTTGGAATAATTCTCAATAGTGATATGTCTTTCATCTTGCAATTGTATTTTTCTATTGTACTCAATACTATTCGAGGATGCCATAAATATCTTATCTAAATCTAATCCCTCCATCAAAAAGAAAAACCCAGCTATGCACAGTCCTATTATCAAGCTTCCCTTCTCAATACCACTTGCAGCTAAAATATCTTCATCTAAAATAAATGCTACTACACTGGATGCAAAAAAAGCACAAGAACATATCAAATATTTTTTATTATTCTTCATTCTTTCCCCTCCTCATAAACGAAAATCTCTTCTATCGACCTTGAAAAAAAATGTGCTATTTTAAACGCTAATATTATAGATGGGTTATATCTGCCTTTTTCTAAAGAACAAATTGTCTGTCTTGATACTTGTAAAGCTTCAGCCAATTCTTCCTGACTTAATCCGTTTTGCCTTCGTAATTGTTCTAATACATTTTTCACTAATCATCCTCAAGTTTTTCCTATATTCTGGTCTTAGTATATTATATTTTTGCATATATGTCAAGTTAGCTTTCCTAATTTTCTAAAAATATTCCAGAAGACATTATAAGATTTTTGAATATTCAAAAATAGTGTCTCAAAATTATATTGATGACATGAACAAACTCCAACTTGTAAAAATAAAATCAACTATACATCTCAAATTACCTGTTTGTATATAGAATTCTTAGATCTTGCAACAAATTCTTTAAGCAGAATATTTCCCCACACAGACTGTCCGAAAACTAATTTTGGCCGGTCATCATTCTCCACTTTTATATCTAAATGGGCCATTAAATCATCTTCTGACACTACATCGTTGTTTTTCTTATCGTTGCATACTGGACGTTGTCCCCAACTTTTAAAATTGGCTTTTGAGTTTTTGCGCAGTCTCCCCTAATAAAGAACACAATACGACCCGCATAAGGAAATCTAATGTAGATAATTCTCTTTATTGTTTTGCTATTATTTCATTCATATAAATTTTAGAATATAGTCCTTTATTATGTAATAACAATTCATGATTTCCCTCCTCTTCAATTTTACCATCGTTTATTACTACAATTCTGTCAAAATTCATAATTGTACTTAATCTATGAGATATCACAATACAAATAAGATCTAGGTCTTTTATACAATTCAGAATTTGTTTCTCAGATAAATTATCCATTGAACTTGTCGGTTCATCCATTAATAATACTTTTGGCTTCTTTAATAAAGCTCGAGCTAAAGCTATTTTTTGTTTTTGTCCGCCGGACAAATTCATTCCATCTTGTGAGATATGTGTATCCATACCTGCAGGCATCTCTTCTATTAACTTATCTACCATCGTGATTCTAAGTACTTCTTGTAAATAATCTTCGTCATAATCATTATTATTTAAAATAATATTCTCGCCACCACTTTACAACTTTTTCATAAAAAAATATCGTACAGGACTTTCTGATGTATAATGAATTTGACCCAAAACATTACAAAGGAAAGTGACCCTGTACGACAAAAACATTA
>NZ_JBQHWS010000187.1:0-4764 GCF_052063845.1 Blautia sp. HCP3S3_D9 | reverse complement strand
GTCCAGCATATATAGCTGAACTGTATATGGAAGAATTAAAGAAATCCGAATATAAGATGTGAGTATGAACGTATATTAGGATCGTGCGCAGAGGAAAAAGCTGGTGGGAACGCAGAGAACGTTCCCACCAGCTGATCAGTAAAATCGTTATCTCAGAACCGCAGGAAAAAGACGGAACAGAGAATTACCGGAGCTTGGAACCATCGAAAGAGGTTCCAGCTCCCATAAATAAGAAAATCTATCAAAATTTAATCTATTTTAATTTTTTCAAGGATCATTTCGAGCCAATATTTTCTCATAAAAGACATAAAGCAAGTAATAGCTTAATATCTTCAAGATTATCAGCAAAATAAATTCCTTCCTGCCGTCTGGAGGAGGACAGCCCCATCTTGATCATATGGTCGAGAAGCTGTTTCAGGCTGTCATAATATCCGTTCAGATTATACAGAATACAGGGGGGCATCCAGGTGTTTGAGGGAAACCATGGACATAACTTCTGTGATTTCCTCCAGAGTACCGGTTCCTCCCGGAAATGCAATAAATGCATCACCAAGTTCGATCATTTTTGCTTTTCTTTCAGCCATATCTTTTGTGACGATCAGTTCTGTGATTTCATCATACTGCAGTTCGGAATCTATAAAAAACTGTGGTTCCACGCCTGTTACTTTTCCTCCGGCATTCAGTACGCTTTCTGCGAGCTGTCCCATAAGACCGGACTTTGAACCTCCATATACCAGAGAATTTCCGCTTTCTCCAATCCATGTACCAAGTTCCCGGACAGCATCTCCAAGTGCCGGATCATTCCCCTCCAAAGCTCCAAGATAAACGGTAATATTCATTGTAATTTCCACCTTGTATTTTTTAAATTTCCGTCATCGGAAACAATTTATCTTTTCCGAGTTCTGATATCGGAACTCATTATAGAACTTTCCAGGTTACGGTTCAATAGTAATTTTGGTGGTTGACAAATTTCAGAATTATTCTAAATGTGATCGGAAATCTGGTGCTGGCAGCGGGACTTCATATGGATGCAGCCGGAGCTGCCATTGCAACAGTAACGGGAATTATATTGAATGTGGGATTTTATATATACCTGAACCGCACAGAAAATGACGGTACACAGGGCTGATTCTTTCTGGACATTCTGATAGTGTTATGTCATACTTGAATAAATATTAAAAATGAACAGGAGATATCAGCACAATGTTAGATGAGAGAGTATATCAGAATTACATAGGCATTCTGAAAGAAGAAATGATTCCCGCCATGGGATGTACAGAGCCGATCGCATTGGCATATGGAGCAGCCAGAGCACGAGAAGTTTTGGGAAAAGAACCGGAACATATCACTGCAAAATGCAGTGGAAACATTATAAAAAATGTCCGTTGTGTTATCATTCCAAACTCCGGCGGATTGACTGGAATTGAAGCAGGTGTAGTCCTCGGTGCAGTAGCCGGAGACCCATCCCTGAATATGGAAGTTCTTTCGAAGGTAAATGAATCCGGAAGAAAGCGATGTTGTGAACTTCTGGATAAAAAGATATGTAAAGTAGAACTTCTGGACTCCCCGGTAGTTCTGCACTTTATCATAGAAATGCAGGCAGGGGATGACACAGTAAGTCTGGAGATCAAATACGATCATATCAATGTAACAAAGATCGTAAAGAACCAGGAAGTCCTGCTGGATTCAGATTATAAATCCGATGAAACTCCGGCTGTAGCAGACAGAACTCTGCTCAATCTGGAAGACATTAAAACATTTGCAGATACTGTAGAGCTTGATGATGTCAAAGAAATTATAGAAAATCAGATCCGCAGCAATATGGCAATCGCCCATGAAGGAATGACTGGTAAATACGGTCTTGGAATCGGCCGGATCATCCGTGAAACCTATTCCAATGATATGCTCACTAAAATGCGCAGCCTTACAGCCGCAGCTTCCGAAGCCAGAATGGGCGGATGTGACATGCCGGTAGTCATCAACTCAGGCAGCGGAAACCAGGGAATTGCCTGTTCTGTACCTCTGATCGTATATGCCAGAGAAATGGAACTTCCGGACTATGTACTTTACCGCGCATTGGTATTTTCTAACCTCTTAACTGTATATCAGAAACAGTATATCGGTAAACTTTCCGCATTTTGCGGTGCGGTATCTGCGTCCTGTGCAGCCGGTGCGGGGATTACTTACATGGGCGGTGGAGAACTTTCTGTGATCAAGAAGACCATAGAGAATACGCTTGCCAATATTCCGGGAATCATCTGTGATGGAGCGAAAATATCCTGTGCAGCGAAAATCGCAGCCAGCCTTGATGCTGCATTCCTGGCACATCACCTTGCTATGAACGGTCAGTCCTATGCGCCATACACCGGAATCCTCAAGGAAGAAGCCGGCGAAACCATCAGCTGCGTAGGACAGATCGGCAAAGAAGGAATGAAAGAAACAGATAAAGAAATTCTGCGGATTATGTTGGAAAGTGTATAATCTGTTGGAACAGGTAAAATAATTAATGGGCGGAGGAAATATGTGGCTGTTATTTGCGTTTGGTTCTGCTTTGTTTGCTGGCTTGACTGCCATACTGGCAAAATGCGGAATCAGAAATACAGATTCTAATGTTGCGACAGCATTAAGAACCGGCGTAGTGTTAGTCTTTTCATGGCTTATGGTATTGGTGGTCGGGGCGCAAAGCGGAATCAGAGATATTTCAGCAAAAATTCTGATCTTTCTGATTTTATCAGGACTGTCAACGGGCATATCCTGGCTATGTTATTTCAAAGCACTGCAGATCGGAGATATCAATAAGGTAATGCCAATTGATAAATCGAGTACAGTGATAATGATGCTGCTGGCATTCATTTTTCTCAGGGAAGAAATAACGTGGCTGAAATTTGTTTCAATGATTCTTATCGGCATTGGTACTTATCTGATGATACAGAAAAAGGAAACACAGGAGAAAGTAGAAGATAAGAAATGGCTGCTTTATGCAGTTGGTTCCGCTGTTTTTGCCAGTCTCACATCTATTTTGGGGAAGATTGGAATTCAGGATGTCAATTCAAATCTTGGAACTGCAATCCGAACAGCTGTTGTATTAGTGATGGCGTGGATCGTAGTATTTGTGACCGGAAAGCAGGATACAGTTAAGAATATTGACAGAAAAAGCTGGCTATTCCTTATTCTTTCCGGATTTGCAACAGGCGGTTCCTGGTTATGCTATTACAGAGCACTTCAGACAGGTCCGGCCAGTGTGGTAGTTCCGATTGATAAACTGAGTATCCTTGTGACTATTGCATTCTCGTATGTGGTATTCCATGAAAAGCTGTCATTAAAATCAGGAGCAGGACTGCTGCTGATTGTTGTTGGAACGTTAGCTTTGTTGATATAAGGGATTTTTTGAGATAGCGTTGCGATAAAAAACAGATGTGCTTAAATGAGAAGAAAACGGAAGAATAGCAGATGGATTTTACATAATTTTATCAATTATTTTAACTGTGCATTATTGACAGTATGTTTTTTACATGTTATGATAAACGCGATTTTGAAAGACGAAGATGCAGAGTAATAGACAGAGTCTTTTCAAAGCAATTGTTTTGGACCACCCGGGAGGGTTAAGGCCATACGGACAGCCGGGTCCACTGCCGATTATGGTAACTTTGGTTACCTTATTGATTGAGTTAGAAGCTCAAATTTTATAAGTAGGTTCCTTTGATAACCGTGATGCGCCGGACGCGCAGACTTGTGAAACGGTCAATAAGAGTAGTAAAAGTATAATTGCTATATAGACTCTGACACGCATGATCCAGAAGTTTTATTTATGATGCTGAAAGAAAGTATTATCTGCTTTTTATGCTTGTTGATAAAACATATAGATACAGATCAAAACGCAGGTTTGTGGCTAAGTGCCCTACCTGCGTTTTTTGTTTTGTTCAGTCTGTGGAATTGCTGATTGGGGGTTGAAGCAAAGGAAACTGGAAATGGAGGAATGATGAAAGGAAGTCGTTTTAAATTAAACCAGAACCATGCACCCATACATGAAGCTCTGGAGACTTTCCGACGAATGAGAGTGGTGCCATTTGATGTGCCGGGTCATAAACGCGGAAGAGGTAATCCGGAATTGACAGAATTCCTGGGACAAAAATGTGTAGGTGTGGATGTTAACAGCATGAAACCACTGGACAATCTCTGTCATCCTGTATCTGTAATACGGGAAGCGGAAGAGCTGGCAGCAGATGCTTTTGGGGCAGCACATGCATTTTTGATGGTAGGAGGCACAACAAGTTCTGTTCAGACAATGGTATTGACTGCCTGTAAACGGGGAGATGAGATCATACTTCCCCGTAATGTTCACAGGAGCGTTTTAAATGCCCTTGTTTTGTGCGGTGCGATCCCTGTTTATGTAAATCCGGAGGTGGATCAGAGACTTGGAATCTCTCTTGGAATGCGCAGGGAACAGGTTGAGAAGGCCATAAAAGAGCATCCCAAAGCAGTTGCAGTACTGGTAAATAACCCAACCTATTATGGAATATGCAGTGATTTACGTGCGATCGTTAAGATGGCACATGATGCTGGAATGCTGTGCCTGGCAGATGAAGCCCATGGAACTCATTTTTATTTTGGCGGCGGTCTTCCGGTTTCCGCTATGGCAGCAGGTGCAGACATGGCATCTGTATCCATGCACAAGAGCGGCGGAAGTCTTACACAGTCAAGCCTTCTCCTCACAGGCCCGGCTGTACACGCAGGATATGTTCGTCCTGTCTCTTATACACATCT
>NZ_JBQHWS010000186.1:0-4850 GCF_052063845.1 Blautia sp. HCP3S3_D9 | reverse complement strand
CTTTTGACTTCTCTGGAATTTCTGGATGATAAGGGAAAACTGAAACGGAAAGCGGATATTTTTACCAAAAGGACAATCCGCAGGGCAGAAACGGTAACTTCTGTAGATACTGCCAGTGAAGCACTTGCGGTTTCTATTGGTGAGAGGGCAGGCGTTGACCTTTCCTATATGGCACAGCTTTCCGGGAAAACAGAAGAGGAGCTTACCGAAGAACTGGCAGGGGTGATCTTTAAGAATCCGATCGGTGAAAAATGGGAGCCGTCGGATGAATATCTTTCTGGAAATGTGAGAGAGAAACTGCAGATCGCCAAACAGTTTGCAGAAGAGCACCCGGAATATCAGGTGAACGTGCAGTATTTGGAGCAGGTACAGCCAAAAGATCTAGATGCGTCAGAGATTGAGGCAAGACTTGGGGCAACCTGGATCTCCGAGGATTACATTACACGGTTTATGGCAGAGACATTCCATACACCAAGATATTATGTAGGGAGCAAGGTCAAAGTCCAGTATGCCGAAGTGACCGGACAGTGGAATGTTATGGAAAAAAATGTGGACAGCTACGGAAATGCCCTTGTCACTTCCACTTATGGAACACAGAGAGCCAATGCTTACCGTCTTTTGGAAGATGCCTTAAACCTTAGAGATTTGAAGCAGATGGACATGCGGGAACCTGGCATACAGTAGATGAAAGAGAGTATGCAGGGGAGAAGTTCTTCTTCATGGAGCATGATGAGTATGGCTCAGATGTGGCAGGGATTATCGTATCGGAACATGGTCAGCTTGTCGCAGAAGATCTCTGGAATGGGTATGATGCCGGAACATTGGAAGCTATTTCAGAACATCTGCAGGAAAAAGGGATTTCTGAAGAGGGACTTATGCCGGAACTGCAGCCGGATGAACTGGCATATAAGATTGACGATAAGTATTTTGCAATCCAGAGAACAGAGGAAGGCTATGATTATACCTTTTATGCTTTGGATTATGATGAGATCGACGGCGGTGCCTATGATAATCCTGATGTTTCTATACGGCAGGCAATGGAAGATATTCTGGAAGATATGGGATTAGAAAATGAAGTAGAGCTGCTTGCAGCAAGGGTGCATGGTTCCAGAAGCAGGGAGGAACTTTACAGAGATGATTCTGACCTTGATGTAGTGCTTTCTTATCGTGGCAATATCCGGGAGGACAGTTTCTTCAATGAATTAAATGCTCATGGCATGGCAATGGCAGGCATTAAGGTAGACATCAATCCTATCGCAGAAGAAAGAATCACTCTGGCAGAATATATGAAAGAGTCAGAAGCCTATCTTGATCAGAAAGAAATCGAAAAGCTGGCGGCTGATTTAGATAATTTCAGCTATGAATATGACACTTACGAATATAAAGATACCGTTGAGAACAGGGAAGAACAGGTGGAGAAAATCACAGAGGACATCCTGAATAAGAAAACAGAGTGTTTAAAGGACTGGCTCGTTGAAGTATCGGAAGAATCTGATATAGATAGTGATGTGATAACTGCCCGGTCATTACCTTCCCGTCTGGAAAATGCAGAAACCCTTTCTATCTTTACCAGACAGCTTGAGCAGGAACAGCCAGAAGCTACGATTACTTTTTATGTAGCAGAGTGTATGGAGTTCCCGGTCATGGGTGAGTACCATAATAATCTTACTCTGGAAGAAGCAATCAAAATCTATGAAAGTATTCCGGCAGAACGCCTGCATGGAATCAAAGGGATTGGTTTTGATCTGCAGGACGGGGATGAGGATTATTCCGGGGAATACGGACTTATGAGTGGAGACAGGATAGAAAGGGATCTGATTGATATGATTCCACATTATAAAGAAAGTCCATTGGTACAGAAAGCAATCAACGATATGGAAAAATATATGAACGAGAAACATGGAAAGGTGCAGGAAGCAGAACAGATCGTGGAAGTGAAACAGGAAGTTTCAGAAACATCAGTCAAGAAAGAATCCGTATCAGTAGAACCGGACCGGGAACAAAACAAAGAGCCTGCAAAGGGGGGAAAAGGGGAACTGAAAAAATCTGTGCTGCAGTCGTTAAAAGAGTTCCAGGCAAGAGCAAAAGCACAGGAGCAGAAAGAAACGGCAACTGAAAAATCCAAAGCACGTAAGAAGGGGGATGTGGATATGATCGGGCTTGTCTGCAATACCATAAGAAAGCTGTTCGGCATGAGCGATGAAGGCTATGAGATTTTTCTTATGGATCTGGAAGATTACAAAGCGGAATTGGAAGAGGAGGACGAGGAATGAGTATAAGTCGGTGTGCAGTATATCAGGTAAAAGAAACACCAGAGTATCGTGATGTTCGTTTCCGTTCTTAATCGTTCATACGAACGTGAATACTGTTATTACAGCACAAATTCAGAAGTATAGAAATACTTATATCTCTATAATAAAGGGAAAAAAGGAGAGAGGTAAGTATGGATATTAAACAAATCAAAGAAAACAAAATAAGAATGATACTCCAGTTTTCCATTCCGAGTATCATTGCAATGTTATTACAGACAGTAATAACAATAACGGATGGATATTTTACTGGGAACTATGTAGGGCAAGATGCGTTGGCTGCAATCAATTTGGGATTGCCGATACTGTATTTTTACCTTGGAACAGGACTTTGTATTGGTGTAGGTGGTTCTGTTATCAGTGGTAGAATGCTTGGGGCAAATGAACGAAAAAAATCATCAGAAGTATTTTCACAGACAGTAGTAGCTGCCCTGATCATATGTGTGGTAATCTCTGTTATAGTATTTTTACTTTTTACACCAATCTTGAAGATTTTAAGAGCAGACGGTAATCTGTCAGTTTACTTTACTGAGTATTATAGAATCATGCTGTTTACGTATCCGTTGATGGTAATTGGAACAATCTTTGGAATGTTTATTCGTGTTGACGGCAAGCCGCAGATTTGTATGCTTGTCAGTATTGCAGGATGTATTTTGAATGGAGTTCTCGATTTCTTTTTTGTGGATATTATGAGATTTGGAATTCAGGGAAGTGCTGTAGCATCATTAATTGTACAGCTATTGACTGTATTGATTCAGATGTTCTACTTTATTAGTCGAAAAACAGGAATCGGGTTTCGGAAGTTTTCATTTGACAGAGGGATAAACAAGGAAATGATTCTCAACGGATCTTCTGAATTTATTGGGGAGATGGCCAGTGCCATATCCATGTTTATGTTCAACTATGTGCTTATGAAATATGTAGGAGCAGAAGGTGTTGCAGCTTTTACAATTTTGGGATTTGTAGTTTATGGTTACAGTATGATCTGTATTGGATTTGGGCAGGGAATCAGTCCCCTTGTCAGTAGATGTTGGGGTGCGAGAGAGAAAGAGACGGCTTTTGTTTTAAGAAAAACTACGAATAAGATGTTGTTTATGATAGGATTGATAATAGCTATAGCATTTTTTGTGGCAGGAAAGCAGTATGCAGGTTTGTTTGGATGTAATAATAAAGTGGCTGATATGGTTGCAACAGGTTTTAAAATTTATGCTGTAACATTTCTTGCTATGGGATATAATGTAGTAAATTCTATGTATTTCACAAGCTGTGGGGATGCAGGATCATCTGCAATCATTTCGACATTAAGAGGAATTGTTTTCCTTTTGGGATTTACGCTGGTTTTTCCTGCAATTTTAGGAATGACGGGTGTATGGCTTACTGCTCCATGCTCTGAAATACTTACAGCGATCATTGCAGTATTTTTAATAAGGAAGCAAACGGGTAAACGAAAGTGTGGTGAACTGAATGGATAATACTGAAAATTATGCAATACGCAGTGCAGTGATAAATAAAGCCATTAACTATATATTTGACCATATTGATGAGGAAATTACAGTAGATGATGTAGCTCATTACTGTTCTTACTCCAGATATCACCTGACACGTATGTTCAAAGAAGAAACGGATGAAGCTCTTTATCAATTTATTAAGAGGATTCGTCTGGAGAGAAGTGCATGGTGTCTGAAAGTTGAGAAAGAAAAAAGCATTACAGAAATTGGTGAAAAATATGGATACTCCTCGTCAAATTTTGCAACAGCATTTAAAAAGCATCTGAATTTATCGCCGGGTGATTTTCGGAAAACAAGTGAGCAGATGGTGGAAGAAAGTTCATTTTCTCATGGGGTAACGTTAGATGCTCTTGATGATGCAGGTAAATTAATTACTGTCGAAAATCTTGACAGTTTTACGGTTATTTATGAAAGAAAGAAAGGGAATTACCATCAGCTTCCACA
Source organism: Blautia sp. HCP3S3_D9 (assembly GCF_052063845.1). Taxonomy (NCBI): domain Bacteria; kingdom Bacillati; phylum Bacillota; class Clostridia; order Lachnospirales; family Lachnospiraceae; genus Blautia; species Blautia sp. HCP3S3_D9. Next base: position 589 of record NZ_JBQHWS010000186.1, on the reverse strand, counting down.
GGAGTGGTGTCGGTTTATAGAAAAATATGAGTATCTTGCTACAGAAAAGACATTATATATGGAGTGTACAATTGATGATCCAACGATTACAGACGAAGATCATTGCATGTATGACTTGTGCCAGACTGTTTCTCCAGAGCAATTGGTATTGATGAAGAAAAATGAACATATACTGCTTCAGAATTTCCAAGGGGGAAAATATGCGGCGTATCATTTTAGGGGGTTCCCACAGTTTCTTTTTATGGTATATCAGGAGATATTTTGCAGATGGCTTTCAAAGACTGGGAATCAATTAGATGAAAGACGGCCGATTTTTGATATTTATCGCCTGGTGGGAGAAGATGGATATATGGAAATAGATATCTGCTTTCCATTAAAATAAAATACATAAGCCAGAGCGTTTAGCTAATGGATATAAAGTATATACGGATGAAGATATAAAACGGCTGAAAATTTATAAACCCTCCACTTTGCCACCAATATTTTTATTGGTGGTATTCTTTTTGATTAAAAACTTAAACTTCCCACACCTTTAAGGTGTGCTGAACCTTGAAAATTCAATATTTCAGCCAATAAAAAAGGCATAAAT
>NZ_JBQHWS010000185.1:0-4874 GCF_052063845.1 Blautia sp. HCP3S3_D9 | reverse complement strand
CGTTTTGTTTTACCCAAACGTCTTCGCCCCTTTCTACGAAGAAGCCCTAGCACGATATAGGTATTATATCATACCAGGGCTAGCATTTCCACTTTAAAGTGCTAAATTGTTCGTATATTTTTTACAAAGACGTAGTCTGATCCAGAAAGGCCTCAAATTTCTTACGGTTAATCAATGACTTACACCCCACCTGGACTGTAAAGCAACATTCTGAATTTAGATGTTCCGAAATAAGCATCCTTATTTTCTTTTCACCTATTCCAAAATATTGCACTGCTTCATCCACCGTAAGCATATATTTTTCCCAAATTGGAATCTTACCTTTTTCAATTTTAATCGCCACTCTTCTCTCCTCCTTTTCTCTTTGGACAAAACATTTTTATCTGCCCATGACAATTTACAATTTTATACACTGTCATCGGCAGATAAAATTACAATACAGGTGGCAGTTCAGTACTCTGCCCACATCGGTTTTGCACCGTCATTAAATATGACCAGATTTTTTCTGGAAGTATCATTATCACAGATATGCTTCGTCGCCCTGTGCAGCTGCTACACATTTTGTCAAATTCTTCTCGCTCCATACCTTTACTTCAATGTTATATTTCAGCATTTCCTCGTATTTACTCCATTAACAGAGCAGATATATCATGGCGGATTTACCTAGTGGCTCTACATATCTTCACGTCCTGTATGTAAAACAATATACAATTTTCAAGGTACAAAAATTCCTGAAGGGGAAAAGGAATCTATATTAAATACTCCCTTTACTGATTACTTTTCCTTACATATGATTTCGTATCAAATCCCAAGGTCTTAGTAATCAGTTTTGCTTCCAGGCGTTGACGCAGAGTTTCATCTACACAGTAATGCACCTGTCCAAATTCGTCAAACATTTTTCTGGTAGCCAAAACTGTTATGTACCCTTCATAATGCTTCAACACTGCCTGGATTGCCTCAGTATCACCAGTTGATGCTGCCTCAATAACATGGAATGGCAGCAAATCAAATGCGCATTTCTGTTTTTTACTTTTTTTCATTTGCAGATTCCTCCATATTTTTTCTCATCAGTTCCAGTGATCGTCTACGATGCTCATTAATTGTGCTGCGTACAAGATTCATTTCTCTGGCAATGTCTGCATCACTCATATCCATAAAATATGATAATAACACAACATTCCTTTTCTTTTCAGTAAGTGTCTGCAGTGCTTCAGCAATCAATGCATCTTTGACTTCTATGTCGTAACCCAGGACCTGAAAACGATGTGTTTCCATTTCATGCTCATCCATTATAAAAAGTCTGCTCAACTCCTTTTCTGATAATTCTGACAACATCACTTCATACTTCTGGCGATATGCCATATGCTTTTCATAATTAATAACTTCACTTTTCAATGCCAGCTTGCACAGAGAATCAAACTGATGTCTGACTGTCTGCTCATCTTGAAAAGAGGATTGCTCCATAAGAGTTCACCTCCTTCCCCGCCGGTAGGCAATAAGCAAAGTTCTTGCTTCCCCTTCACACATATCCCAAACGGATGAGTGCATTTGTCGGGGTGTGGGAAGAAATTTTTAAAAAATTTCTTAATAAATACGAGAAAATTGTTTTTCCTGTATTTTGAGGTATATAAAAAACGTCCTAATGGGTAGTTTTTAGCCCATCGGACGCTATTTATATCAAAAGATAATATTTTGCCATCATTTTTTGTGGCATATAATTCACTTTTTGAGGTAAAGAAATTTATTTGCTTTTTTGAACTATTTATCTATTTCATCCGTCACGTAATGACGGATATGATACCAGACAATAAAATTCTTAATCTTTCCTATACCTCCGGATCTGTTTTACGGAAATTCAGAATTTTATATGTCTTTTAAAAAGTGAAATATCACCCTCTTTTTTAGTGAAATATTAGTTCATTTTCTTTCAAGAAAGGGAACTATACACTAAACATGGAGGTGTATCATATGCCAAAACAAACAGATAAAGAACTGGGATTGTTTTTTAAGAACGCCCGACACGAGCAAAAATTGACTTATGAAGAATTAGCTGAAAAAGCAGAAATGTCCAGCCGATATTTAAAGGAAATTGAAAATGGGAGCCGAGTTCCGAGTTTTCATAAAATCAGAAAACTGGTACGCGCTTTAAATGTTCCTCCTGAACCATTGTTTTATCCAAACAATCATACAGATAATCTTGATTATCAACGCCTGCTCATGTACCTGTCAAAATGCAACGATGAGCAAATTACCGCTATCCTTGCCATCGTAGAAGCATACCTGCGCACATACAAAATTCCTACAGACCACGATAAACAAGATCCCTGAAATTCATTTGAATTCTATCTGAATTATTCTGAAGAAGCGGTATGGTTTCCCATACCGCCACTCTTAACGTGCATATTTTTCTATCATTCTCTTAACATTCGTGGATTTCTTTATTGCCCCTATATTAATAAGAAACTCAACTACATCCATCATTCCCTGGTAATAAGCCCGCTGCTCCTCTTCATAATGGAAATGTTCTAACTGATCCAGATATTTATTCCAGAAATTCTGCTCACGCTCTGGGATTTTTTCCAGATGTAGTGGCAGCTTCTTTTGTATTTGTTTCAAATTCTTCTCTGCTTCTTTCCATTCTTCCGGCTGTACTGTATATTCTCTTTCTCCGGAGTCACAGCGCAATTCCTCAAATAAATTCGATACTGCTTCATAAAATTCATTCATCTTCTTTCCACCTCTCATTAGAATTATTTCTCATTACAGGCAGCATTATCATTTTCTTATTTCAAAAATCAAATAAACTTTCCAAAAACTTCATCTTTAGAAGTATAGTAACAATATTTTTCCTTAAAATCAATAATAATACTTCATCTTTAGAAACTTTTGAGGATCAGAATGATTATTTATTGGGATAAAAAAACGAACAGTAAAAACAGAATAGGACAACGGGTAAAAGAATTACGAAAGGCTCATAATCTTACTCAGAAAACACTCGCTGCCAAATTACAACTTGCAGGATATGATTTTAATGATCTGGCAATCCTGCGAATTGAACAAGGCACACGTTTCGTTCCCGACTACGAAGTTGTCGCACTGGCCGAAGTATTTAATGTTTCCTGCGAATATCTTCTTGGTCTGACGGACGCTCCTGCAAAATAATTCAATTGTATTGCTGCCCATTCTATGCTAAACTATGGATAGATACTTCTGAACAACATACACTATTTATAAACCGTATGATTGGAGTGATTTCATGGAATTAACAAAAAAAGTCCCTACAACCGATAAAAACCAGGAAAACAATCATCTTCTCCGCATGTTAGACCGGGGAATTGATGATATGGAAGCTGGTCGTGAATTGCCACTGGAAGATGCTTTTCGCAAAATCACAGAATTAAGGGATGCACGAAGAAATGCAAGAATATAAAATTATTTTAACCTGGGAAGCAATTTACGATGTCACAGACATTGCAGATTATATTGAAGAAGAATTCGGCCAGCAACGTGCTGACCGTTTTCAATCTGATCTGAAAGAACAAATGCAGAATTTAGGCCAGTTCAGTACTGCCTTTCCCCGAACTCAAATTCTGTACAGAGGATATTCCATACATAAAAGATCTTTTCCGCCATCTATTATTTTTTATATTATAATGGAAGAAACAAAAGAGATTCATATTCTCCGAGTGTTGCGCCATGAACGAGATTGGGAAAATATCCTGTTGCAAAGATCAACTTATACATATCCAGAATGAATACCTGGGAGCCAATCAGAGATTTTTCTGAAAGGCTTCCTTTTTTATTACTTCCCACTGTCAATTAAATCATAACTCATATCCAGAAAATCCAGCGTCTTAGCTTCACTGACAGAATCATCCAAAAGAATCGTAATCCAGTGTTGCTTATTCATATGATACCCCGGTAAAAATCCATACGTTTGAATAATCATCCCAACCAGATCAGGATCACATTTTACATCCAGGATGTCAATGTTTCCATCTTCTTCTAATCCCAGTATTTTCTTTTCCACTACCATAATTATAGCATACCATTTTCCATTTTTATGTCGAAGCACCGCAGAATCAGGATCTTTTTTCCATAAATATTCCGGTTCAGTTCCATATTGCTCTTTTACATATTGAAAAATTTCTTCACGTTTCAAATTTATCCCTCACTTACGATTTCTTTCTCTGATTATACGCTATCAGGATTGTATTCTCAACCACTTCTCACAGTTCTATTTATGTTTTATAGCTTTTGCATAGCCTGCTTTGCAGGCTACACCCCAAAAGAAGCAAGCACTGCCAGTGTCATGACACCTGGCTCATTTTGTCAAATTCCCTTTCCGGTTCATTCTACCAAAATGTATCAGGGAGTATCCCTGGCCCTCTCATATTTTATAATTTCTTAATTTGACGCTTTCACCCAGTCCTGTTAAAATAACTTACAGATACATCTGTCCAAACCAACAAAAAACCAAGTACCATAACTGTCATAGCCGAACTGGTTAGACAGTTTTTTTGTACTCTTTTTTATAGAAAAAAACGAATTGGAGGATTTCAATGAGCGAACGTACCAGAATTCATCCCGTACAATTTTATTTGAATGATGACGAACAATACATTTTAGAAGAAAAATATCGTCTTTCCAGGATGAAAAGCAAATCTGCCTATCTACGGAAAATGATCTTATATGGATTTGTATATGAAGTAGACTACTCTCATATCCGAAAAATGAATACCCTGCTGGGCAATATCAGCAGCAATTTGAATCAGATCACCCGTCGTATAAACAGCACCAATGCAGTTTACCAAAAGGATCTGGACGATATAAAGGAGTTAATGGAAAAAATATGGCAGTTACAAAAATCCATG
>NZ_JBQHWS010000184.1:0-4901 GCF_052063845.1 Blautia sp. HCP3S3_D9 | reverse complement strand
CCATTATACCAAACGGAATGTATTTATGCCTTTTTTATTGGCTGAAATATTGAATTTTCAAGGTTCAGCACACCTTAAAGGTGTGGGAAGTTTAAGTTAATTTATTATTTCGAATTCGATAAACATGTCTTGCACAGGTTCTTGCACTTGTCAATTGTATAATTGCAAATGTATTTTTACTCTTATTATAGTAAGCGCCAGGTGTAGCATATCCCGTAGTTCGAAATACGCCCAACAATCTTACAATATTGTTATTGTATATTGTAAGAATAATCATGTATCCACTTCTTCCAACACCCGAACCTATAACGCATTCTGGAACTCCATCTCCATTTAAATCCTCGATCGTATAATATCCATCATCCCGGGCAAAAATTGTACTGAGTGGAATTCTTCCTGTTGGCTTTTTTTGTGTATTTGTTACATAGTTTGAAATATCATTATTAACTGTAACATATACTCCCTGTGCTAGCCATTTTTTTAATACATAAACATACATCTGTTCCGCTCTATCCTTGCTAATACTTGCTGCATGAACCGTTTCCGTTCCACTGACTGGACAGATTATTACACATATTAAAATAACTGCCAACAACTTAAAACAAATTTTTTTCACTTTCTTCACATCAACCCCTCCTCTTTTTCCTTCCCCGGTACTTCTCAAATGCTCTATATATCCGTAGTAATCTCAGATTGTCTTTCTTATAATATTTTCTCTTCTTCCATGGAAACCTTATTGTCTTTATAATGTTCCACATTTGAAAGTACCAAAGGAATTTTTTCTTCACGTACAAAAACTTTTAAAATTATTTTTTGTTTCCATAGTTTGATTATATCATGTAGTTTTTGAATATAACATTACAGCACATAAATAACCATATTTCGCTACATATTTAGCATTTAATGTATCATATCCTTCAATCTCTCATATTCACTTGCTCCGCCCTGATACATATTATATAGATAAAAGTTTTTCTGTTCCTCTGCTGCTGCAACTACGTTATCTACCAGAAATTCAGCTCTATTTTCTGCTTCCAGATACTGCATGATAAAGTTGTCAAATCCGTCCTGTTTTCTCAGGATTGAGTATCCGCATTCTCCCAGAATATGATCCAAACGCTCACGGTCAACTATATGTTCTTTGTGTCTCATACCTTCCTGTCCAAAGAATAACAGATAACAGATCAGAGTCGTTCTGTCGATGTCGATATTTCCTTTTATGTAGTTTCTGACAGAGTTTTCCCCTGCTCTTCCTTTCTGATAGCCGCGCTGTGCCACATCTGTATTTCTTGTATATTGTCTGTCGTACTCTTCTTCTTTTTGTTTCATCTCTGCTATTTTTCTGGCAACTGCTTCTCTGTCAGAGAGATCTTTCCATCCATGCTCATAAGTACGGATAGCTTCTGCAAGTTTCCTCTGGTCTTCCTCACTGATCTGGTCTACATCATCGCTGTAACCATCCAGCATTACCTCCATCCAGTCTGCAGATATATAGGAGAAATAAAAATAGTTGAATGCATCATAAATGTTACCGAAAGATATCCTTGAATCCAACAATTCATTCCGCACATCTTCTGCACTTTCTGATTTTTTCCGCAGATCACTTTTGCATTTCAGAACTGCCAGATCCATTGCCGCCTGCTCCATACCGAATCGTCTTTCATAGGCAGTCAGATAGCTTTCTATTTTCTCTTCAATGTAGAAATTCAGATACTTGCAGTAATAATATCTTGCTTTCTCTCTTACACTGCGAAACTCTTCCAGATTAAGTTCTACGAATCGAATAAACTGTTCCTTTGAACTTTCTTTTTCAATCTGTTCACGCATGTTTTTTGTTACAGATAATGTTTTAAGTTTATCACCATCTGCCTGGGAATTACTCTCCAGATATTTTCGCAGATCACTGTATCTAATGGCACTTTCATTAAACCATGGATCTAACTGTGAATTTGCAAAAATCTCCTTTTCGCAAAGTTCCTCCAGCTCTTTCCATTCCTGATATGTCATCTTATTACTGAATGCATAAATTAAGGTTGCTTCAATAAAGTTTCTGGCATACAGCTGCTCGCATCCGTTCTCCTGCAATTTTTTGTCCAACTGTTCCAGAGTCATATGAGTCACAAATCCCAAAGCAATCAGACGATATCTTAATGGTCGGTTCTTGATCTTTTTTGCATTCTTTCCCATGCATTCATCTAATATTTCTTTACAGTCCTGTCCGCTTAAATCCTGAATCATTTTTTCGAATACTGATCCCATTTGCAATTTCTCCTTCATATTGTTTATATTCCTGTCGTATCGTACGCTGAATCTCTTCAGGCACAACTCCTTCATTTAAATACCGTAGGAATTCATAGTCATCACCTGTAATGCACATCATATCTATAACCCGACGCAGGAGCTCATTTTCCCATTCGTCCGCCATGCTGATGCTGCATTCCAGACGCACCGGTGATAAATAATATTTCATTCCCCTTGGTATATTTTCATTTCTCCTTTTAATATACCATTTCGTTGAGTTAATTGCACTTCTTTCGTTGTTTTGGAACAATATTTGTTTTAAACGCATTCTGTGTTCACCTGGCAGTATATCCAACTCATATTTTGCCAGGGCATCTGTGTTCTTTCCTGCTCTGATTTTAAAGTTTAATGTATTCTGTTCTTCATTTGATATGATTTTCTCAACGCCTGCTCTGCGCAGACATTCTTCTGCCTTTTCCAGTACTTTCCTTGCTTCACTCCATTTTTTCTCACCGGCCAGAGTAAAATAGCATTCTAATATTCCGATATTCTTATTGTTCATGGCATTCCTTTCTCATAGTCAATCCAAAATTTATAGTTACCTGATTCTTTCATACCACAAATGAAATGCAGATTTGTTATAGATAGAGAATATTTTACATGAAAACAAGGGGCCATCGAATGATATGCCCCTTGTTTTGTCCGTTCTACTCATATTTAATTTTTAATCCTAGAAAAGAACCCAATGATATTTGAATCCAACGCAATCATGAGCTGCCCATGACCAAAGTTTATGCCACATCCAAAATTTTTCTCCACATGTATTGCACTGCCATCTTCCTGCTGTTACCTCTCTCATTTCTTCTTTTGATACTTCTCTCATTTTCTTTTCCTCCGTTTTTTATTTTCAAAAGTTTTTCGCTTCTGTTTTTCTTTTGATAAGTCTATTGTAGCTTTTACGAAATGCACATTTGTTATAAAACCAAAAAATTCAGAAAAATTTTTTTGATATTTTAAATTATCTATTTTATAATAAAATAAAGATCTTCAAAGCCAAACATTATATAGGCTAATAAATAGAAAATACACAGTTATGACAACAATTGCATTAAAGGGTGGAATTATCTATGGAATCTCAAAAAGCACATATTTCATCTTTTTCCAAACAGATTCTTGCTGATCTAATCAAGCAAGGCTATCGTGGAAAAGAATTACTTAAAAACTTCAGACAAACACAGCAAAAAATACGTCCTGCAGTAGAGGCAATGCTTGCTGAAGCCGATCAAATTGCTGAATCTAAATCAGGCGGATGTTCTTTAGAAGATGTTTTTGGAAAAGAGGCCGATAAATAACATAAATCAGCTCTTTTCCGAACACACAGGGCACATTAAAACAAGGGACTGTCAATCAGCCCCTTACTTTTTGCTCAAATATAATTTTCAAAACCTTAAAAGAAAACCCAATGATATTTGAATCCAACGCAATCATGCGCCGCCCAAGACCAGAGTTTAATCCAAAGACTAAATTTCCGTCCACATGTATTGCACTGCCATTTTCCTGCTGTTACCTCTCTCATTTCTTCTTTTGATACTTCTCTCATTTTCTTTTCCTCCGTTTTTTTATTTTCAAAAGTTTTTCGCTTCTGTTTTTCTTTTGATAAGTCTATTGTAGCTTCTATGAAATGCACATTTGTTATAAAACCAAAAAATCTTATAAAATTTTTTGATATTCTAAACTACATATCTTATAATAAGACAAATAATCCTAAAACCAGGCATTACATAGGCTAGCAAAATAGAAAATACACAGTTACAACAACATTACTATTGAAGGGTGGAATATCTATGGAATCTCAAAAAATACACATTTCGTTTTTTTCCGAACAGATTATCGCTGACCTGATTAATCAGGGCTATAGCGGAGAAAACTTACTTAAAAAATTCAGACAGACACAGCAAAAAATTCGTCCTGCAGTGGAAGCAATGCTTACTGAGGCTAACGAGATTGCTGAATCTAAATCAGGCGGATATTCTTTAGCGGATGTTTTTGGAACAAAAGTCGATAAATGACAAGGGGCAGCTAACTACTGCCCCTTGTCTCGAAATTTACTTTACAGTTACTGTAATCGCTTTATATACACCATTCTGTGCATATACCCATATAGTACAGCTTCCTTTTCCTGTTGCTTTAATCATACCGTTTGATGTTACGGTTGCTACATTTGTATTGCTGCTTTCATAGCAGAGATTTCTGTGGTGTTTGATCTTTTTGTCTTTCTTTACTTCTACTGCTGTAATCTGAGCGCTCTTGCCTTTCTTTAAGGTTACTTCTGTAACATTCTTCTTGTTTCCAATCTTTGTAATGGAAACGGCTTTCGCTACACCATAATTTCCGCCTTTAGTTACTGCATGTATGGATACGGAAGTATCTGTGATCACTTTCTTTCCATTTACCAATTTATAAGCTTTTACTTTATATTTATAATAAGTTGCTTTTTTCAGCTTGGTGTGAGTCCATGTTCTGGTCTTACCGTTTGTGATTGTAGCAAGTTTTTTATATTTAGTGTCTGCTGATTAAACCGTTTCTGGTTCAAAATCAGCAGATTGATGTGTTAATAGTTCCAGTAGCCATAAAAGTGTAAAAAGTATCTGTGACTGTAT
>NZ_JBQHWS010000183.1:0-4946 GCF_052063845.1 Blautia sp. HCP3S3_D9 | reverse complement strand
ACCTTCTTTCGTAAATGTTGCAAATGTTTGTTTTGGCACTTTCATTATACAACACATGGAATCGAGGTGTCTTTCTTTTATGCAAAATCACGAACTTGCTCATTTATAGTATATTATTAAATCCAGCAGCGAAAATGGATATAATGCAACTGTTACAACTGAGATTACAACTTTTGACAGTGATTCCATTCTGTCTGATTATCAGTCAAGGCTTGATGATTATCTTGCTTCTGCAGATGCCGTCATTGATGGTTCTCAGAAACGATATGAGAAATCTCTGGAATTTCTCCTTGACAGTATTAACAATAATACTGCAACTACTGTCAATGATGTAGATTTTGTCCTTATCAATGATGGGGTTTCCTGGAAACTTCAGGATGAAGGAAATACCCTGGGGGATGCAATCTTTGGGACTTTGACAGATTCCCCGCTTGAGAATTCTCAGGATACCGATTCCAAGGATACTGATTCTCAGAACAACCAAAATGCCCCTAATTCCGATCCATCTACTGACAGCTCCAACAACAGTAACTCCGATAGCGATAGCAACGGTCCTCTCAAAGACTCTCATAATTTAGTATAAAAATTATCTTTCCTATATTTCGGATATCATTCTACTATATCCTTAAGAAAAAATAAAAGAGACATTCTTACACAAATACACGAAAGAATGATCTCTTTTATTTTTTCTTATTCTTTTTACATACCCGTTATGATCTTAACAAACAACAATACTAACACGATCAGAATGATCGGTCTAACAATTTTGTTACCATTCTTCATTACCATACCTGCTCCTACATAATGTCCTGCAATAGAGAAAACAGAAGCTGCAAGTCCCAGGAGCACGATAATTTTACCACTAAAGAGGAAAACAAATAATGCCATTATATTAGAAGAAAGATTTGCCAGTTTCATGGTTCCGGAAGCCTTTGCTACAGGAAGTTTTGCTACTCCTGTATACAAAATCAGGAGAAAGGTACCTGTTCCAGGTCCGTAGAAACCATCATAGCAGCCAACAATAAAAGAACAAACTGCACACAGTAGCCATTGTTTCTTTCTGGAAATATCTACGTTGCTGTTATCGTCCAGGTTTTTCTTCTTCAGTACATAAAACGCAACGACCGGAAGTACCGGGATCAGCATGCCTTTTAAAATTTTATCGCTGGCAAGAAGTGCAAGATGTGCACCGATAAAAGAGCCCACCACTGCCATAGAGACACACGGAAGAGCTACGCCCCAGTCAACAAATTTATTCTTACAAAGACGTGCTGTGGAAATAGCAGTACCTGTCGCAGAAGACAGCTTGTTCGTCGCAATCGCATTGTGCATGGGAACTCCCGCAAGCAAATACGCAGGCAGGGAGATCAAGCCTCCACCGCCTGCGATAGAATCAACAAGTCCTGCAAGGAACACTAACGGGCATACAATCAGAAATGTCTGAATTGTAAGCTCCATCTTTATTCAGTTACTTCCTCCGGTCTTACTTCCAGTTCCAGTTCTTTTAACTGTTCCTCGCTTACGAGGCTCGGGGTCTGAGTCATCAGACAGGAAGCATCTTTTACTTTAGGGAATGCGATTACATCACGAATACTGTCAACTTTAGCCATAAGCATTACCAGACGGTCAAGTCCGTATGCCAATCCAGCGTGAGGTGGAACTCCGTATTTGAATGCATCCAGAAGGAATCCGAACTGTTCGTGGGCAGCTTCTTTTGTGAATCCAAGTGCTTCAAACATTCTCTCCTGAATGTCATCCTGATGGATTCTTACACTACCACCACCGATTTCATTACCGTTTAATACAATATCGTATGCTTTTGCACGAACTTTTCCAGGATCTGTATCCAGAAGCGGAAGGTCCTCTTCCATAAGCATGGTAAATGGATGATGCATTGCTGTGAAACGATTCTCTTCTTCGCTCCACTCAAGAAGCGGGAACTCTGTTACCCATACGAAACGATATTCATTCTTGTCAAGCAGATCCATCTGTTTTGCAAGTTCCAGACGAAGTCCACCAAGTACATCATAAACCAGTTTCTTCTTGTCTGCTGCAAACAGAAGCAAGTCTCCTGGCTTACCATCCATAGCAGCTACCAGAGCGTCCATCTCTTCATCTGTCATGAATTTGGCGAAAGAAGACTTTCTTGTACCGTCTTCAGCGATTGCAATGTATGCAAGACCTTTTGCACCGTAGCCTTTTGCAAATTCAACCAGTTTATCAATCTTCTTACGAGGCATAGCGCCCTGTCCTTCTGCGTTGATACCGCGAACACTGCCGCCATTCTCCAGAGCAGAAGTAAATACACCAAATCCACAGTTCTTAACTACATCACTTACATCATGCAGTTCCATTCCAAAACGCATATCCGGTTTATCGGAACCGAATCTGTCCATAGCTTCCTGCCATGTGATACGCTGGATTGGAAGTTTCACATCAATATCAAGTACTTCTTTGAACAGATATGCAAGGAATCTCTCGTTTACATCGATAACGTCATCAACATCTACGAAAGAGAGTTCCATATCGATCTGTGTGAACTCCGGCTGTCTGTCAGCACGAAGGTCTTCATCACGGAAACATCTTGCAATCTGGATATAACGGTCATAGCCGGAGCACATCAGAAGCTGTTTGTACAGCTGCGGTGACTGTGGCAGACCATAAAAGCTTCCTGGATGAACACGGGATGGTACCAGATAGTCTCTCGCACCTTCCGGTGTACTCTTGCCGAGCATTGGTGTTTCAATTTCAAGGAATCCTTCTTTTGCGAAGAACTGTCTTGCGAGCATCATAACTTTGCTCTTCAGCATAATATTCTTCTGAAGATCCGGTCTTCTTAAGTCAAGATAACGATATTTCAGACGGATTTCTTCTTTTGTCTTGCTGTTTTCTTCGACTGGGAACGGTGGTACCTCTGCCTCAGACAGAACACGAAGAGATTTTACGCGAAGCTCGATCTCACCTGTTGCAAGATTCTTATTAACAGCGCCGCCTCTTTCTTCTACCACACCGGTAACTGCGATTACAAATTCGCTTCTGAGTTTACCGGCTTTTGCAAAACCTTCTTCGTCAATGCTGCCGTTCTCGAAGATCAGCTGCATGATACCGGAACGGTCTCTTAAATCTACAAAGATGATTCCGCCTTTATCACGGGCTTTCTGAACCCATCCCATAAGGACGACTTCTTTGCCGATCATTTCCTTTGTCACTTCTGCACATCGGCATGTTCTGTGCAGTCCCTGCATACTTTCAGCCATGTTTTTTTCCTCTTTTCATGCTTTTCTATATTATTACTTCAAATTATTACATTCTGTCTTTGAAGAACTCTACAAACTCTGTATAACCTTCTGCAGTCATCTGGTCTTTCTGGAATTTCTTGTTCTTCTTCATGATAGAAATGTTGATCTGTGTTCCTGCATTACGCTCTTCCTGAGCCTGTTTCAGGATTGTCAGCATCTTGTCAGCCGGCATGTTCTTCTCAACAAGATATGCTTTCTTGCCATTCTTTGTCGGGATTTCGTAATTTCTCTCAAGGAGAAGCATTACGATTCTCTCGAATCCGATGGAGAAACCACATGCAGATGTATTATTTCCGGTAAATTTACCGATCATCTCATCGTAACGTCCGCCGCCGCCTACGCTGCCGCCGAACTCATCCATGGAAATCTCGAAGATCGGACCTGTATAATAGGACATTCCACGTACCAGAGTCGGATCAAAAGACATCTTGAAGTCTGCTGTCTTAACAGAATCTACAGTAGAAATAATAGTCTCAAGATCCTCAGCGACCTTCGGATCCAGAACGTCTTTTAACTTCTCTTTGCAGTAACGGACACCCTCGATATCAGAAGTGATCTCTTTGAAGAGTCCAAGATAAGTATCAATGCTCTCTTTTGCAAATCCTTCTTTCTCCAGTTCCTCTGCAACACCTTCCAGACCGATCTTGTCCATCTTGTCCAGAATGATAAATACTGTGTCAAAGCTCTCCTGCGGGAATCCGCTGTACTGAGCCATTGCCTTTAAGATCTTTCTGTCATTGATACGAATGGTAAAGTTGTGGAAATCCAGCTTGCCAAGTAAAGTTGTGGTAGCCAGAACCAGTTCGATCTCAGCCAGGTAAGTCGGCTCACCCAGAATATCGATATCGCACTGCATAAACTGACGGAAACGTCCTCTCTGCGGTCTGTCTGCTCTCCATACATTTCCCATCTGAAGTGCCTTGAACGGAGCCGGAAGCTCGTTGGCATTGTTGGAATAATATCTGGAAAGCGGTACTGTCAGGTCGTAGCGGAGTCCGGAATCAACCAGATCACTCTCTGTCTGTGCTTCTGCAAGTTTCAGTTTCTCTCCACGTTTCAGGATCTTGAAGATCAGTTTCTCATTCTCTCCACCCTGTTTGCTGGAAAGGTTCTCAATGTGTTCCACACATGGTGTCTCTATAGATGAAAAACCAAATGTGCCATATGTCTCACGGATCATATTCATTACATAATTACGGATTTCCATCTCTTTTGGTAAAATGTCTTTCATACCGGTTACCGGTTTCTTCTTTAATGCCATGTTGTCCTCCTCTTTTATGGTATTCAACATTACTGATTTATCTCAGTAACATATCAGCCTTATTTTATTTTAGGAAACGGATCATCTACGAAAGCTGTGTTTTATGAAAATTCAATCCATCCCCATTATGAACCACTCTCTGAAATGCAAGAAAAACCTGCATATCAAAATTCTTCACTTCATCGATCATCAGTTCCATGACCGTAGAGAGATCAAATCCCTTTCTGTACGGTCTGTCAGTGATCAATGCTGCATATACATCGCAGACTCTGAGGATCCGTGCGCCTATGGGAATCTCATCCCCTGCTTTATTGGACGGATATCCACTGCCATCATAATTCTCATGATGGTACAGGATACTCTCCAATACAAAGTCCGAGTATCCC
>NZ_JBQHWS010000182.1:0-5143 GCF_052063845.1 Blautia sp. HCP3S3_D9 | reverse complement strand
ATAATATAGTTTTAAATTATATAATTTACAATATTTCTCTATTTTTTTTCTATATTCTCTACTGTCTGAAAAAAAGTAGCATAATACATATTTTTCTTTTGCTAATTCTTTATTACAAAGAGCTTCCCATTCTACTTTATCAATTAGCAATGTTGGATCTAAAACAACATTTACATCTTCTACTCCTGAGTTTGATAATATTGCTTGTGCCGTTTTTTCTCGTACGGATACAAAATCAAACCGTTTTATTAAAGGTATCATTATAGATTTTTCATATTCTGTAAGTACAGAACGCCCAATACTTGCCGCATATGCAATTTTATAATGTTTTTCATCAATCATAGATAAAAGAAATCCATTTCTTGCTGCATTAGGATTCCAAATTTGGTCTGAACCACAGATGTAAGCATCATATATTCTTTGACTATCCCTCAACGTATTATCATCATAAGGTTCTGATTTATTAATATAATTCTCTCTAAAGTTATTAAATAAATACTCTCTATCCTCTAAAATATTTATTATTTTTTTACTAAAAACTTTTCCTTCTACTTTTGCTAAAACTTTATGTACAATTTCGTTTATTTTATATTGTTTTAGCTGTGATCCAACTGATTTATAAATAGGATTTTTCCCATTAATATACACAACAACATCTGCGATATATCCTTTTTTTCTTAATACATATTGCAAGGCATAAGCCTGTAAAACTCCACCATAATTATTATTGTTATTAAAAATTGTCAATATTGCTATTTTTTTCATATCTATTTTTCCTTATTCATTTTAGTAAACGAATTAATATAATCAAATGCTCTTATTCTCATAGCCTCAATTTTATCATTGACTTTTTCATAATCTGTTGGAATCCACAAATCTTCACTTCTTATTTCTTCACCTAAAACATAGTGGTCCTCCAATCCTAACTGACTAAGCAAAGCTTGAGATCTATCATCATCCGGGTCCATTTCTACCTTATGTCTAAAATTACAAAAATTTTTATTAAATAACGCAGAAAACAGAGTTCCATGAAACGAATCTGTTACTACTGCTTCCGCTTCATTCATTAATTCAATAAATGCTAATGGTCCTGAACGCTCGAATAGTTCTATCTTGTACTCGTCCAGATGATTTACCGACCAAGCTTTTTTCTCTAAAACAACTACTTTCATTCCCATTTCATTAGCCACTTTTGAAAGTCTCTCATTTAGTACAGTATTGCTATAAGAAAACGCATAATAAAATATAAATTTCCCCTTTATTCCTGTAGATTTAACATTTAAACTCTTTAACCATTGTTCTTTTGTTAATAACATTGTTGGGTCTGCTATAATCGGCACTTTTCGTCCTATGAGTTCTTCTAGCCATTTTTGTCCATTAGGTTCTCTAACTGATAAATAATCAAATTTTTCTAACAATTTTTTATATACACTTGGGTCTGAAGCATATTGATTTATGTTAACTGCACCTAAGCTTGGTGAATATGCTACTTTAGAACTCTTTCCCACAAAATTCAAAAAGTATGCCAAATCTGTATCTCTGCATCTTATATTCCAGACTTGGTCTCCTCCTGCTATAACAATGTCATATTTCTCTTTTAGTTCAAAAAGTTCATCATTATTTTTATATTTTTTTTCCGTAAGATGAAAATTCGTTTCTGAAAATTCTTTATAATCAAATTTCATCCTTTTTATACTTTTCCAATAAGGTATCGCCTTTAAATTTGATTTAATAATTCTCGGACGTAATTTTGTATCCCAAAGAGAATACATTTGTCTTTGACCTTTACTTGAAAAATCTATAATTTCTGTTTCACACTTATATTTTTTCTCCAATATAGTTTGCAAGGCATAGGCTTGTAACATAGACCCACAATTATCTGATGCGTGAAAAGTAATAATTCCAATTTTCATTTTATTTCTATAATGTTTATTTAAAACATCTATCCTTTCATCATATTTTTGTTTTCTAAAGTTTAATTACTTTTTTCGTTAATATATTTCACTAAATTTTCTATTATTTTTTCGTCAACTTCTATATCAAATTTACGTGCAAATAAACAATTTGACTGTTGTAATAATTTCAAATCCTCACTCCTAAAAATATACGGATTTCCTCTATTCCAATCAATAAGTCTACGATTTGTATTTTCTTGATCTTTAGGAATATATATATTATCTTTATAGGCTGAGTTATAAAGAAGTGTCTGTATAAAAACTTCATCTCCACAAAAAGATTTTTTGAAATACTTTTCAATCAATTTTTCTTTTCCTACAATATATTCTGCAAAATCTCCTGTAATACTAAACCAATTTGCTCCTTTTTTTATAACAATCTGCTTAGGAATTCTACACACTTTTAATGTTCGTTGCACTCTAACATTAATTCCCTCTAATATGCGAAAAATTGATTTATTACTGTGTCTCCCATTTATTCTTTGAAATAACCAATAATATCTACATCTTGCCCTTGTATGCCTATCGTTTTCCTCTACTTCAATATCTAAAAACTCTTTACCTTGATTTTCTTCAAAGAAATTATGTATTTCTTCTTGAGATTTTATTGGTAAATCAACTCCTGATAATAGATGAAGATACTGATATTTTCTATTGGCATTCGCAGCCTTTAACAATTCCATTTCGCATTCGATTTGAGAATAATGCCCCCATATCACATTAACTGATTTAACAAAATATAGCTTTGATTTAGCAATACTATTTTTTATTTCGCTATAAGGTACATCTTCTGCTTTTTTGTCAATATGTATATAAATATCATTTCTAGTATCATCTAACTGTTGTATTAATGTTATTAACATATCAAATTTGTTATGAGCCATAATAAGATATGCATGTTTACTTTCCATATATCTGTTCCTCAACCGCATTGTCTATTTCACAATAGATTTTTTTTATCTGATTATGAGAGACCTCATCATCAAAGTTCTTTGCCATCTCTATACAGTTACCTATCATTTTTTTTCTTTTTTCTTTATTCAACAATTTTTTCAGTGCCTCTGAAAATTCAATATCGCTATATGGATCTGCTAAATATCCTGTTTTTCCATCTACTATATAATCTTTTATTCCTTGCACCGATGACCCTACAACAGGAATTCCCCCAGCTAGCATTTCTATTCCTGCTAAACCAAGTCCTTCTCTGTTTGAAGGAATGATCCCAATATCTGAGCTTGCAATAATCTCCGGAATATCTGTTCTATATCCCAAAAACCGAACATCAACCCCAAAATCTTCTGCTTCTTTTTTTAATTCATCCATTATTCCACTTCCAACAAGCCCTTTTCCACAGATCAAATATACAAGATTCTTATTTTCTATTTTCGCAATAGCCTTTATCGCAACTTGATAGTTTTTTCTATAAGAAAGCTCTCCAATAGATAATAAAGCAATTTTATCTTCTGAAATATTTAGTTTTTTTCTATACATATCTCTATCAAAATCTTTTATTTCATATTTCTTTGTATTGACCCCCACACCATTAATGTGGAATACTTTCTTACAATTCATGGTTTTTGCAGCCATAAAGTCTTCGTTATTAATTGTTATAATTGCATCTGTATATTTTGACATTAATTTTTCAATATTATAATAAATTAATTTTTGTTTTTTACTGCATTTTTCATGAAAATAAAATCCATGTGTTGTATAAATAACCTTCATTCCTGGAGTTTTTTTTCTAAGATTCTTTGTCGCCAATCGCATTAACACGCCTGGAATAGGAGTATGAATTAAAACTAAATCATACATATTTTCTCTTAGTAATTCTTTTAATTGTCCATAGGATTTTATTGTTTCTTTACTAATTGGTTTGTTTGATGAAAAATCGATTTGATGAAACTTCACATTTAACTTTTTAAAGTATCTCTTATTATCTAGCTCAGATTCTTTATCTCCATTTCCATTTGCCGCACAATCAACTTCATATCCTAATTCTTTTAATAATTCTATATCATATAATAAAAATGCTCTGACAAATCCCGTTAAAGCTGTTACTATAATAGCTCTTTTCATTGTAAATTCAGCTTCCTCTCTCCACTATATTTTCTATTCATCGCCACTTGTATCCCAATTGCTATAAGATAGGTTGCCAATTGTGCTGCTGTATAAAAGGTATTTTCCGTTATTCCAACTAACAGAAAAACCATTTGAATTCCTAGTGAAATTAAACACAATTGCTTATCATCTATATCTTCTATCTTTCGATATAATTTCACCGTATGTATCATATTATATATGAAACAACTATACAAAATACAAGCTCCTACAAGACCTAACTCGGCCAACGTTTGTAAATATATATTGTGTGCATTTGTACTCCAATTAGCTAACACAGAGCTACTATCTCTATAATAATATCTCATATTTCTATTGTAACTGCATAGACCTGAACCTAATAATGGATTTCTCATAAACATACTAATTCCGACTGGCCATAACAAAGTAGACCGACTACTTGTAATGTCTGTACTTCCATCATTTTGAAACAATCCTATTATTTTTCCCATAGAAGCTCGAACTTCTGGCAATGCTATTATCACGACTACAAATAATAATATTGCAGATAAAATATATTTTTTTGATTTGTGTAAATAGTGCTTGTCTTTATTATTAATATATACTGAACTGCAAATCATAAAAATCAACATTAAAATAGAAATTCTTTTACCAGTGAAAAAAATAGCAACCACATAATAAAATGATAATATTAATAGTTTAAATTTAGGTTTTTTTAAATATCTACTATATGTAAAAACAAATCCAAGGCTTGCTGCATACGCTGCATTTAATTTTTCTCCAAAAATTCCCGAATATACCCCTGCTGCCATTTCTTTTATAACAGTATCCTGTGCAACCCCTATCATAATATTATCGAAAAATCCTAACATAAAATTTTTAAATACGGCGCTCAAGAAAACTGTTAAAACACATAAAAAGTTCAAAATATTCCACGTGCTCAATAATCTCTTATAAAAATCATCACTAAATCCTATAAATACAAAAATCGAATATACTGCTAATGATTGTACTAATCCACCTGCATCTTGCTTGTTTGAACAAACTAGATAATTTATCAAAACATATCCCAAAAAAACTAACCATAATTTTTGTTCTATAGTATTTAT
>NZ_JBQHWS010000181.1:0-5203 GCF_052063845.1 Blautia sp. HCP3S3_D9 | reverse complement strand
CACGCCTCGCATCACCTCCGGCACATGAAGGATCGGATGCTCCCTGCGAAAAGCAATCGCCTGTTTTACAAACTGGAGCATTTTCTCATTCTTTTTTATGCCTTTCCAGTCGATCCATCCTACCTGATTATCCTGACAATAGGCATTATTGTTTCCGTTCTGGGAATTACAGAGCTCATCTCCACCGTAGATCATCGGAACGCCCTGACCAAGCAGTACCATAAGAAATGCATTTCGCAGCTGACGTTCTCTCAGCTGACGGATCTGCATCTTCCTGCTCGGGCCTTCCACCCCACAGTTCCAGGAATAGTTGTAGCTGCTTCCATCCTGATTGTTCTCCTGATTCGCCTCATTGTGTCTGTAATTATAAGTTACCATATCATTCAGCGTAAATCCGTCCTGACATGCCATATAATTGACCACTGCATACGCACCCGGATTTCTTCGTGTCCTGTAGGCAGCCGCGCCTACCATATCCTCATCACTCTTTAAGAAACAGCGCATATCCTGCAGAAATCCCGGATTATACTGTGCGATGCACTTTCCTGCCGGATTCTTCTTTCTGATAACCTGATCTTCATTGAAATCATGAAACATCAGCTTCGTATCGCTCAGAATTGCATCATGCATCAGGAGTTCTGTCGGAACGCCCTCTCCAAGAACATGGAATCCATCTACATGATAATAGAGTTTCCAGAACTGCAATGCACGCAGTGTTACTACAGGATTGCTCTCTTTCGGAAAGTACATTTCCATAATACAGGCGATTCCTGCCTGATGAAGCTTTTTGATCAATGTCTTAAATTCCTTCTCCGGATCATCTGTCGCACAGTAAGATCTCTTTGGGGCAAAATAATAGCCTGGTATATATCCCCAGAAATTCACACGTCCTTCTGTGCGTTTCTCGGAAACCATTCCTGCCGTTGTGGGATCACTGGCAATGCCACTCTCCATAAATTCATAAGCCGGCATCAGCTCAATCGTATTGATTCCCAGTTCCTTCCAGTATGGAATCATTTCTTCCAGTGCCTGGAATGTTCCTTTCACTCCTCTGATACTGCGGTTTGCCTTTGTATAGCCTCTTACATGCAGTTTATAAAGAACCATCTCGTAATAAGGAACCTGCGGATTTCTGTCATTTTCCCAGTCAAAAACTTCATTCTTCAGAAACCCACATCTTACTTTGTGAGGATCACTGTCTGCTGCCGCACCAAAACGCTCTCTTCCCAGGATTCTGTATGCACAGGGATCTGTATACACCTTTCCATCCACCATGAAATTATACTCATAATCCTCAGATTTAAAATCCGGAATAGCTAATGCATACATATTTCCTGTTCTGTTCTCTTCTGTAAAAGGAATCTCAACAAAAGGTTTTCTTGCTCTCTTCTTGTAGAGAACCAGAGATGCGTTGCTGCCCTCCGGTACTTCCAGTACAAAATTATATCCATCCGAAAGTTTATTTGCACCAGGCACCAGAGCCAGCCCCTTTTCTGTTTTTATCTTCCTGCGCTCAGCCATCTCTTTATCTCCTCCATATTTCTTTCTTATTGCTCTTCACCGCCGGATCTGGTTAATCTAAAGCAATTTTCAGTTCAATCGGGCAATGGTCAGATCCCATAATATCTGAATGAATATCAGCTCCCTCAAGTTTATCTTTTAACTGCGGAGAAGTGATAAAATAGTCAATTCTCCATCCTGCATTCTTCTCCCTTGCCTTAAATCTGTAAGACCACCAGGAATATCTGCCTTCCACATCCGGGTAAAAGTAGCGGAAAGTATCGATAAATCCGCTCTCAACCACCTTGTCAAAGCAGGCTCTCTCCTCATCTGTAAAGCCGGCATTCTTTCGGTTTGTCTTAGGGTTCTTAAGGTCGATTTCCTTATGTGCCACGTTGAAATCCCCGCAGCAGATCACCGGTTTGTTCTCCTGTAATTTCAGCAAATATGCTAGGAAATCCTCCTCCCAGTGCATACGGTATTCCAGTCTGCGCAGTTCACTCTGAGAGTTTGGTGTATATACAGTTACCAGATAAAAGTTCTCAAATTCCAGCGTGATCACACGTCCCTCTTTGTCATGCTCCTCAATTCCAATTCCATAAGCCACAGATAATGGCTCTTTCTTTGTAAAAACAGCAGTTCCTGAATATCCGCGTCTGTTAGCGTAATTCCAGTACTGGTAATATCCCGGAAGTTCCAGATCTACCTGTCCCTGCTGGCATTTCGTCTCCTGCAGGCAGAAAATATCTGCATCAAGGTCATTGAAACTCTCCACAAATCCTTTGCCAATGCAGGCACGGATTCCATTTACATTCCATGAGATTAATTTCATATTAAAATGATCTCCCCTGTCTCTTCATCATTTCTGTCTGACTGTTTCTTCTGCAGTCAGACTCTTTTATCATTATAGCACGTTTTGGCTCTGTAAAAAACACCTTTTTCTAATTCCGTGATCCCGGCAAATCCGTCTGCAATCTTGCATTTCCCCCGTATTTCTGCTACAATAAAACGATATCAAGGTGTCGGAAATATCGTAAGAATATTTCCTATCAGCAGACAAATAAACAAGAAAGAATGAGGAATATAAAATGAGTGACGAATTTACATTAGGCGGATGTAATCCAAGCGACTGCGCTTCCTGCGGAGGCGGATGCAGTTCTAACAGCGGCTGCGATCCAATTGAAAACCACAAAACCATCACCCTTACCATGGAAGATGATACAGAAATAGAATGTGCAGTACTTACTGTATTCCCTGTAGATGGCAAGGAATATATCGCACTTCTCCCGCTGGACGAGAACGGACAGAATCAGAGCGGTGAAGTTTATCTTTATACATTCGCACGTACAGAAAAAGGCGATCCGATGCTCTCTAATATTGAAAGTGATGAAGAATATGCAAAAGCTGCCGTTGCTTTTGATACCGTTCTTCAGAATGCCAAAGACCAGATGGGACAGATTGACTGATCTGTCATCGAATATCCTATAGACAGGTATTTATAATACCTGCTGTTAAAAATAAGAACCATCTCACTATATTATAAAATATAGTTTGATGATTCTTATTTTTTATACTCAAACTTTAATCCATTCTCACTTCAATAGTGTCTCTGCAATCATCCATTATATATCATACACACTGCGTACTTTCAGTCCATTCGGTGTTCCACTGAGGATCTTCACTCTGTACTCTCCTGCATTCATATCGAAATAGTTGTCTTCAAGGATCAGATCATCATTCTCATTCTGAATCTCCACACTCTTTGCATAGGCTTCTGCCTTCACAACGATCTCGTCTCCATCCACATTCACAGTCAGCTTCGGATCCAGATATCGGAAGTATTTTGGATAGGAGAAGATCACTGTTCCCTGAGAAATGATCTGCTCATTTTCCCATGCCTCATAACTTACATACTCATTAAAATAGTCAATCTCCGGAAGCTCTACTTTATCCAGCCATATACTGGAAAGTGCCGGAACCTGTACCCACTGTTCTTCCTGATGCAGAATTTCAGCTTTTGCATTGCGCACTGCATACCTCACCAGAACCTTATGCGGATTCAGAGTCTCATTTGTCACATTCAGATGAATGGATTTTTCAAACTCAAAATGCTGGCGGTTCATATCTGCCTCTGCAGTCATCCAGTTCTGTTCCTCACAGGAGAGCATTACAGGTGCAAAGAATCTCTTCGCATAATAATGAAGTGCTTTCCATCGTCCGTAGTAATCAATAGATGACCAGGAAATTACAGGCCAGCAGTCATTTAACTGCCAGTAGATTGCACCCATGCAGCGTCCACGGTTCCTACGGTAATGCTCGACCCCGTAACGGATTCCATCCGCCTGCAGAAGCTGGGACGCATAAACGAAATCGCTGAAATTCTCAGGATAACGATATGCTGCCTGCATGTATTTGGCGATTTTTCCATTTCCACCATAATTTCTCTGATGTTTCTCCATTACATAAGAAAATGGATTCAATTCTCTCGGATCATCTGTTACTGTCTCAAGCGTCTTTACAGACGGGAATGACTGGAAGCCAAACTCGGACGCATATCTGAAGAAATATTTTCGGTATTCTGAAAACGGCTTATTGCCGTGCCATACTTCCCAGTAATGTACATCTCCGCGATTTGGATCATTTGGCTCATCAAAGGAACCACCTGATGACGGGCTCGCCGGCCAGTAGAAAGTATCCGGGTCGTATTCGCTGAGTACTTCCGGAATAATGCGTTCATACATGAACAGATAGTCTCTCACTTCTGTTGGCTTAGTTACCCAGGTTCTCTGCTTTACAAACATTTCCATCTCATTATTTCCACACCACAATGCAAGGGATGCGTGATGGCGGAGACGCTTGATATTGTCAATAAATTCCTGACGGATGTTCGCCTCAAACTCCGGTGTCAGTTCATAAACAGAGCATGCAAACATAAAGTCCTGCCATACCATCAGGCCCAGCTCGTCACAGAGATCGAAGAACCAGTCTTCCGGATAATAGCCGCCTCCCCAGACACGTACTGTATTAAAGTTCGCTCTTTTACACTGAAGAAGCAGTTCTCTGGTACGCTCTCTGGATGTTCTCTGAAGCAGATTATCCTCAGGAATATAGTCCGCACCCATGGCAAATACCTGATAACCGTTTACTTCGTGGGCAAAGCTCTCACCCCACTGATCTTTCTCTACGTGCATGGTCAGCGTACGGAGACCGATTTTTCTGCACCAGGTGTCCACAATCTTGTCACCGGCTTTCAGGTCTACCTGTACCTGATATAACGGCTGTTCACCCAGTCCATTCGGCCACCAGAGCTGTGGATTCTCAATCTCAATTTCATCCGGACAGTCATCCCATGTCGTTTTCGTTCCATCCGGCGCAGTTACCGTTACCTGATATTCCAGTGCTTCTGTACCTTCATAATCATCTGATCCGCTTTCTTCCTCATCGACAGTCTCCACATCTACTTCCGGAACCAGCAGGACTTTTCCATCCTCATGTACCTGACGGATATAGACGCTGTCCAGTCTGGCTGTTTCGATTCCCAGAAGTGTTACAGGACGGAAGATTCCTCCATCCGGCAGACATGCACCCCAGTCCCAGCCACACATATAGTGGCCTTTGCGCAGATGCATAAATCCCTCAACAGTATCTTCAGTTCCTCTGTTCCTATATTTCTTAAATGCCTCTGCCATGTATTTCAGTGGAG
>NZ_JBQHWS010000180.1:0-5400 GCF_052063845.1 Blautia sp. HCP3S3_D9 | reverse complement strand
AAGACTCTTGGTTAAGCCAGCAGGACAAGAGTTCCTTGTTTCTGCTGGTTTCTCTCGTTTTCTGCCATTATAAACCACCGACTTCTGGATAAGTTCTGGATGAGTTATGAACGGTCTAATATTTCAAAAATCGTTCGACAGAATATGACAAAAACAAACAGAGCCGACAATTGAAAATAGACTTTACAATGCTCATTTTACGATCTGCTTTAGCAGAATACAGATTACAAAGAGCCTGCCGCACAAGGACTTTTTCCTTTATCATTGTGCGGCAGAATTTTCAGTAATCAGTTGCTAATTAGTTGAATTTCATAAACTGTTGGATAGTAAAATGGTTTTTCCTCATTAAAGGCGTTTTTGAGAATAACCTTGACTATATCACCTGGTTGGATTTCCTCAAGCATAATTGGATTTCCGTCCGCATCTACTATTTCTGTACTTTCACTAATGCCCAGTGAGTTCATAGGGCTACTATAAATTTCTGTTGTTCGCTCAACAATCAATCGTACTTCCCCGTCAGGTTGCGTAATAGTTTCTTGGACAACAGCTTCAAAAGATAATCGTGACCATTTTGGTGATTGGGTAATTGCCAACACCGCAACAATAGCGATTACCACCAAGACCGAACCGATGATTATCAATCTTTTTCTATTCACATTCACGCCCCTTATGAAACTTGATGCTTCTTAAAGCCCCGCCTTGCGAAAGGAAGCAAACAAACAGTCAAAGCCGCATACAGAATTGTCCTTGTAGAAAATGCGTCCAGTACCAAACCGCCTAATTGATAAGAGATATAAGACCCAAATTGGGGTTGAATTGCGTAGTAAGGAAGCAGGAACAAAATCAAATTGTAAGCGCCAGTTGTTCCGTTGGCAGAAAGGAACATTGGAATAAACAGCACAGGTACAAGTACAATCAATACAAGATAAGGACTTCTCATTTTGGAAGAAAGAAGCAGCGTCAGGCCGATCATGGCAAACAGGACAAAGTAAATAACGCCCAGATTGACCAGGATTCCTTGCAGGAATGTAAATGGATATGGGATGGTTGTGCCTGCAATCTGCATAGGAAGATTCCAGCCATCAACACCAAACGCCGCAAGGGGCAATCCAAAGGCCACAAGGATATGAATGGTAAACGCAAGAAGCCCAAACAGATAGGATGCAATGATCTTTGCAGTTGTCAGTTTTGTTTTTCCATACTTGCCCGACAAAATGACCGCATCTGTCCCCGCTTGATACTCGCCGGAAAATACGGGCGCAAGTACAATGCAAACAGCCAATATTGCGAACATCAACAGTTCAAAACAGGTATTGATGGTAAGCCATCCCTCATAATATCCATACTGGAACGGCGTTTCTACACGGCTGTTCATATTCTGCCAGTATTCTTTCTGTGCATCAGACAATCCACGGGACGAAGCATTTAACAGGGTAGCTATTTTTGCCTCTCTTGCCTGATAGAAGTTTGCGCCGTTCGTCACATCCAGTTCCGGCAGGCTGCTATACCAGGCCGTTACCCCAGGGGCGGCATAGGTTGATGCAATCGTTTTTAACAGTTCTTCCCGTGGTGCAATGTCATTCCAGTACGCATCCCCAATTAAAAACTGATCTGTTGCGTCAAATCCCACATTATCGGGATTTTCAAAAAGCTCCTGTACTTCGCGGATTGTTTCAGTAATGTATTCATCCGTCAGAGGGACGGAAATCTGCGAATACTGCTCCTTTGTATAAGCAATACCATCAAGGCCCTTGATTACTCCATCCGCATTGTAGGTCTGATACTGCAAAATCGGCAGGCCAAAAAGAAATGCCGTTAATAGCAGGCTGACGGCCATCACAATAAGCGTAGATTTCTTCCGTAGGATTTTCAAAAACTCATACTTAACCAGCGTTTTCATCATTTCCACCCCTTTCATTCTGTACTTCCTCGCCAAAATGGTACAGGAACAAATCTTCCAAACTCGGTTCAACCGTATAGGCATCTGCCGCCGGAGCTGTTTCATCCACAATTCGCAGACGCACCTTATTGTTTTCGTGGTGCAGATTGACGACACAAAAGCGCCTGCTGTATTCGGCGGCGTCCCGGTCATTCACCAAGACTTCCCACACCTTGCCCCGGATGCCGTCAGTAACCGTAGCCATAGGCTCTTGCAGCAAGAAACGCCCCTGCTTCATCATCAAAATTGTGTCCGCAATATAGGAAACATCGGAAACAATGTGCGTTGACAGAATCACGATCTTTTCCTTTGCAAAGTCTGAAATGATGTTGCGGAATCGTACCCGTTCTTTGGGGTCAAGCCCCGCCGTTGGTTCGTCCAGAATCAGAATGGACGGGTCATTCAATTCAGCCTGGGCAATACCCAAACGCTGCTTCATGCCGCCGGAATAGGACTTGATTTTCTTATCCGCTACATCATGCAGGTTGACCATATCCAGCAGCGTTTCCGTTTTTCTTCTGGCTTCTTTTGGGGCAAGCCCCTTTACCGCCGCCATGTAAAGCATAAATTCGCGGGCCGTAAAGTCAGGATAGAAACCAAAGTCCTGGGGCATATAACCCAAATGGGTGTAATACCGTTCTCCCAATTCCTGCATGGTCTTTCCATTCAGGCGGATGCTGCCGGAAGTAGGCTTCAAAACGCCGCAGATCATTCGCATCAAAGTTGTTTTGCCCGCTCCATTTGCGCCGAGCAAGCCGTAGACACCTGGCACCAGATTGACACTTATATTATCAACGGCGCATTTGGTTCCATATTGCTTGCATAAATGCTGTAATTGCAGTTCCATACAAAACCTCCTGTTGGCTGTTATTTAGATCACGTTATAAAAGATGGATGATCTATGCTTATAGCATAAACCATCCATCTTATCGCTGGCTTTTCCGTATCTTAATTTCATCTTAATTTGCGGGAAGCAGAAGCAAAAATTCTGTACCCTTGCCGGGCTTGCTCTTAACCGCAATATCTCCGCCGTGGAGTGCGACAATCTGCTTTGCGATTGCAAGGCCAAGACCGCTGCCCTCTGGCTTTTCTTTGGTGTTTGTTCCCCGGTAATACCGGCTGAACAGGTTCGATTGTTCTTCCTCGCTCATGCCCACACCATTATCCCGGATAGAAATGTGAATACCACTCCCTTGTATTTCTGTAACTGATATGGTCACTTTGGTTTCCGGGGGATTGTGAACCAGTGCATTGACAATCAGATTTTGAACCGCCCGCCGGAATAGGTCGGGGTCAACCGTAGCAGTAATTTCCGGCAAATTGCTTTCAAATTCTAAATCACGACTTGAAAAGGCCGGGTCATTCGTAATATCAATCACTAATTCCCTTAGATAACGTACCAACCGTATCTGTTGTGGGTGAAACGGAAAGGCCCCGGAATCCAGTTGGTAGGTCAGCTTCAAATCATTTATCAGTTTTTCTACATGATCGACATTTTTCAGAATGATAGAGCCATATTCCTGTACCGTCTGGCTTTCCGTTGCGGCACCATCCGAAAGTAATTCCGCGTAACCCTTGACAGGCGATAGGGGCGTTTTCAGATCATGGGTAATGTTTGAAATCCATTCCTGACGCGCCCGCTCTGTATTTTCTCTTAGCTGGTCGCTTCGCTGAATCTCCATGTCCATTTTGTTTAGTGCAGCATAGATGCTGCTGAATATGCCATTTTCCTTGAATGGCCGATAGGTGCGGAATGAAATGCTTTCGATGCCTTTTGTGATTTTTCCCATCTGGCGGGTGAGCCAGAAGCCATAAACAAGAAATGCGGCAGCAACCACACAGAGAATAAAGAATATCGCCATGCGGAATATAGGCGAAAGACGCCCGACTGTTTCACCGTTATAGTACAGCATATATTTTCCGATGGCGTAAGGGAAACCAATAAGATAGTTCCAGACTTCCCCGGACGCTTCATAGCTGCTCACAAAAACTGTATTTCCATTCTCATAGCCACTCGTTCCAAACGCAATCAGTTCAGATGCAGAGTAGCTTGTGGGGTAATGCTCCGGCTTATTATAAGAGAATATTTCCTGCCCGGATTCATCAATGACCTGAATCCATAAACCGTATTCGTCCAGCCGTTCCAGCCCTATGTCTTCTATCTTTAGTTCCCCGTCCTCATTTTCAATCCAAGCAGAAAAATTTTCTGTAAAACGGTTCGGCCAGTTCGCTAAGCTCAAGCCCTCTGGTTCGGGAATCGAAAAAAGATAATAATACAGGCCGATTGCAGCAACAGCAGCCAACAACATCAGGGAGCAAAGAAAAACGAATATTCTTAAAAGCGGATTGACCTTTTTTCTATTTCTCATGGGGGTTCACCAACTTGTAGCCCAAGCCTTTCATCGTGATAATATATTGTGGTTTTGTAGGATTGTCCTCCAGCTTTTCGCGCAAATGCCGGATATGCACCATGATGGTATTATCACAACCGAAACCATCCTCCCCCCAAACCGCTTCATATAGACGCTCCCGACTGATAACCCGTCCAATATTTTGTGCCAGATAATGCAAAATTTCAAATTCTCTTGCGGTAAGCTCCACTTCTTTTTCATTCTTCGTAACCCGGCATCCTTCTGGATCGATTACCAATTCTCCAATCGTGATGGTATGGTTCTGTACTGGTTCCTGCTTGTATTCAGCACGGCGTAATTGTGCCTTAACTCTATACGCCACTTCTTTCGGGCTAAAAGGTTTTGTTACATAGTCATCCCCTCCAACAGCCAAACCAAGTATTTTATCCAGTTCATCATTCTTGGAGGAAAGAAACAAGATTGGACAATGTGAGAACTGTCTGATTTGTTTGCACACTTCATAGCCATCAATCCCCGGAAGCATGATATCCAAAATAATGACATCCGGCTGAATTTGCTTGCAGATACTTACTGCGTCAAGCCCGTTATCAACTTTCGTAATATTGTAATACCCTTCTATGTTGAGAGCTTTTTCAAGCAAATTTAAAATATCCACCTCATCATCAACGATCATAATTCTATTTTCATTCATTTCATATCCACCTTTCCTACTGTGGCATTCATTTTTATCATTCTAATCTGTAAAGTATATCATCTTGCTCTTAATGTGTTCTTTGCGTAATCTTAAATTAACCTTAATTGATACCGAGCGTCCTTAATGTCCGTTTGTTTTGTACTTATTGAATCCGATTTTATTATATTTTCCCAGGGTAAAATAAGCAAGTCAAACCCTCTTGATATTCCAGGTATGATCTGAAAAAAGCAGAGGCCAGCCACTCCAATACGGAGCAACCGCCTCTGCTTTTATTCTCCCACGCTCACAAACCGATACCCGCTCCCAACCACCGTTTCTATGTACCCATCTCCAATTTTCCGTCTAAGCGAATACACCACATTTGCCACCGCCGCCCCGCAATGCTCCGGGTCCGC
>NZ_JBQHWS010000179.1:0-5424 GCF_052063845.1 Blautia sp. HCP3S3_D9 | reverse complement strand
TTCGACTAACTGTATACCAATTCCGTCAAGATGCTCTCTTCCGCTGTTGCCATCAGTGCGTTCATGTGTGCTGTCCATGCCATCGGATCTGCTTCCTTGTCCGGTGCCGGACTCTTCTCCAGTAGTTTCTCCATCTGGCTGTCCATTCTCTCCTGTGCCGCTTTCTCGATCTGTTCCAGATGGCTGTTCAGCTTCCCGGTCAGGAACAAGCTCTGATAAAGGCTGTTCCTGTGTTCCTTCAGAAATGTCCTCCGCAGCATCCCATATTTCCCGATTGTCACTTCTTCCTCTTCGACGGTCAGATTCGGAAACAGGTAATCTCCCTTGCGATGATATGTCAGTTCCATAATCGGTTCCTCCTTCATTTTCAATATTTTCTTCTTTTTTCGTTTCTGCATCCCGGTTTTTAGTTTCACGCATTAACGTGGTAAAGTTATTATAATTCCTTTCATTGGAATTTTCAACCTCTTTTCTCGATTCTTCCAGAGAAATTTTATGTACGGTCTTTCCAATATCAATCAGAATACTTTCACTGAGCTGGCTTGTTGCATTTCCAAGGAAGGTGAGAACAGACAGGCGGTTATAATCTGTGATATGCATGAAGTCCTCTTCTTCCAGAAGTTCCATCGGGTCAAGTCCGCATCGCCTGGAAAGCAGATAGTAAACACTGTCTGTTGCCAGCTGACGGAAATCACTGCGGATCGTTACCTCATCCAAATCTTCCAGATAAGTACCTTCTACAGCATATTCCAATCCATCCAGGTATTCCTCCAGATTATCACTGACCATTTCCCTTGCAACTGCCATCAATGCATCCTGCAAAGTTGCTGTATCCTTTTCTTCCAGAGCATAGACCTCTGCCAGATGGGTGAGGATCTCTTCTCTCTGGTGTTCCTGCATCTGCCACAGATACGGGCTTCTGCCCCCGGCTACCATATGGGTATCCGAAATATCAAACACATAACGGAGTCTGGTATGCTGCCCTGTTTCATCAAGCAGGGCGATTCCCCTTGCACCACGGTTCACCCATCGGAACATCTTTTCATTCCATAATTCCAGTGATGCACAGGCCGTTGCTTCTGGATGCTGTGCATGGATCAGAAGCTGGTCTGAAAAAGAATAACGATATAACCTTGATGCTGTGTCCATATAATCCATCCAGTCTCTGGGGGAACCACTCACTGATACAGCATGTTCCTGTGCCAGATCCCGGATGTCCTGTAATTTAGACATATCGCTTTACCTCCTTGTCTTATTTCTTTTTCTTCTTTGGGAATTCCAGATGAAATCTCGGCTTGCCATCCTCCAGTGTGAGTAACAGATCTGCATCAAATGTCATATCTTTCTTTTTAGAATACAGACCTTTTACATGGGTACAAGCCTTATCAAGAAGTTCTCTTGCCATCTTTTTATCCAGATTTTTCTCCATGCTTCCTAAGAAACGGTTTTCTTTCCAAAGAGCAAAATCACACTGACGGTTTGAGCAATAAAAATTCTGTTTCCCCTCGAAAACATCACAGCCACAGACCGGACATTTGCCGATCACTTCCCTCTCCGTCTGGAATCTCCTGCGTTCCTCTTCCGGTATCTCCCTGCATACCTCTAAAATCTTACGGACAAGAGAAGTAATCTCTCCCATAAACTGAGTATCTGTAATCTGTCCCTTTTCCATCATCAACAGCTGGTTCTCCCATTCCGCTGTCATTACTGCTGATTTCAGATACTCTGGCATGACTTTTACCAATTCCTTTCCCTCGGTACTTGGCAATATCTGCTTACCCTTTCTCTGTGCATAACCGGAAGAAACCAATTTCTCAATGATACTTGCCCTTGTTGCCGGAGTCCCCAGCCCTTTCTTTTCTGTTTCAGAATCAAACTCCTTATTACCGGCTGTTTCCATTGCAGCAAGGAGCGTATCTTCATTGAATGGTTTCGGCGGAGAGGTATAATGTGTGGTTTTCTCTGCTTTCACTGGAAAAAGCCTCATTCCTTCTTCATACCCAGCAGGAATCGAAGTCTCTTTTTCCTTTTCTTCTACTGGTTCCGCTTTGACACACAGATGTTTAAATGCCTTTTCCACTTCCTTAAATCCCATCTGTACTGGAATCTTCCCTCTGGCTTTAAAATCATGTTCCTGGCACTTTACCGTAATATCTGTCTGCTCATACAGATATTCTTCTCCGGTTGCCTGTACCAGCTGCTGACAGATCAACATCAGCAGATTCTTTTTATCTGCCGGTAAATCCGCAATTCCTTTCTCCACGGCTTCTTTCGTCGGAAGAATCGCATGGTGATCAGATACCTTTGCATTGTTGATTACCCTTTTTATGCCATGCCCCAATTGTCCATAATCTACAAATGGAAGTAATACTGACATTTTTCCTACCAGTTCCTCTACCGAATCTTTCATATCCTCCGTTACAAACTGGCTGTCTGTTCTTGGATAAGTAACCAGCTTTTCTTCATATAATTCCTGTAACATATCCAGTGTCCGTTTCGCCGTATATCCAAAGTAACGGTTGGCTTCTCTCTGCAGACTTGTCAGATCATAAAGTTTCGGTGGAAATGATTTCTTACGTTCTTTCTTTATCTGTGTGACCACAGCGGTCGAACCATTACATAACGCTGCAAGCAGATCCGCAGCTTCTTCATTTGCAATGTTCTCGGAAACTACTGTAAGTTTTCCATCTGTCAGTGCTACCTTATAAAACGCTTCTTTTTGAAAATGCTCGATCCTCTCCTGCCGTTCTGCAAGCATGGCAAGGGTTGGGGTCTGTACCCTGCCCACAACCAATCGTTTAAAGTATCTCGTGGTGTATGCTCTGGTTCCATTCATTCCGATCAGCCAATCAGCCTGTGACCTGCACACCGCAGCCATACAGAGATTCTTATATTCTTCTTCACTTTTCATTGTCTGAAAACCTTTCTGAATAGCGGCATCTTCCATCGAGCTGATCCACAGACGTTTCACTGGTTTCCTGCATCCGGCAAGCACATACACCCTTTGAAAGATCAGTTCTCCTTCTCTTCCTGCATCACAGCCATTGACCAGATATTCCACATCGCTTCGGTTCATCAGACCTTTTAAGACATCAAACTGTTTCTTTTTATCCTTGGAAACTTTCAGCTTCCATGTTTCTGGAAGGATTGGCAGATCATCAAACTGCCATTTTTCATATTTCAGGTCATATTCCTCTGGCTGTGCGTATTCTGCCAGATGTCCTAAGCACCAGCTGACAATACAGCTTTCTCCCTCCAGATAACCGTCCTCCCGCTTATAAGCGGACAGATTTTTCGCATAACTTTGTGCTACACTTGGCTTCTCTGCGATCACTAAAAATTTAGACATAATCCTTTCCTTTCTACCAAAAAAGGCAGCCAAGATTTCTGGCTGCCCCTGTCCTTATTACTGTTTCCATCTCTTAAAAACGCTTATTCTTCTTTTTCATCGTCCTCTTCATTTACATACGGACCGTCTGAAAATTCAAGCTGTTCACTTACATAATCTTCGTCCTTACTGCGTCCATGTTTCTTATAGACTGCGATTCCTGCAAAGCCTAAGATTGCTGCAACTACGATAGCTGCAAGACCTTTCACATTCATTCCGCTTTTCTCTTCTTTCTTCACTTCGGTTTCCTCCTCTGCTGCTGGTGTAGTCTCCGGTGTGGTTTCCGGGATCACTACGGTTGATTCTTCAGTTTCCTTGTCTTTTTCTGTTTCATCCAGAAATTCTGCCAGATCATTCTCATCGACCAGAGACATCATATACACGTTCTCTGTATTACTGGAACGGTCAATGACCATGTAAAAAGTATTCCCCTTTTTCGTCTGGATAGTAAGGAACTGTTTTGTATCATCATTTTCCTTATCATCTACAAGCTGGGCATTTCCCGGTGTAGAAAAAGCAGAATTGTTACTTTCTCCACTCACCCTTCCGGTATCCTCTTTCTTCTCCGTATCTTCAGTTGTTTCCGTAGAAGTCTCCTGCACTACTTCTGTCGATGTCTCTTCTGCCGGTGGATTTGCATTTGCATAAACAGTAGCAAGGGATGTTCCCGAAATCATTGTTACCGCCATAGCAATCATCAGAAGTTTCTTTATCACTTTATTCCTCATCGTCTAAACCCTCTCTTTCTGCCACCTGCCCCACAGGTGGTCTGTTATCGCTTTCTTTTTGGGGTGTCTCCTTGGTATCTTCCACTGTGATACCGCCGTCCTCATTCATCTGAATCATAACGGTTCCTTTCTGAATCCCGTCAAGCAGTACCAGCAGCTCCCGGCTGTCCAGTTTCATAGAACGAAATGATTTGATAATCTCCATATCTTCCATCTGCTGTTTTAAAGTATTCTGCCGTTTCAGATGTTCCTGAAGCTCTGCAATCTTATCCTCTGTTTTCTGAATATCATCCAGAATCTTTTTCAATTTCATGTTCATCTGCCTGTCACCTCCTCTAATGCAGACGACCAAATGCCATAAAGTGTTCCTGCCAGTAGGCACTTGCGATACTTGTATATTGCACCGGCTTACCACAATGGATCATCATGTTATTGCCGACATAGATTCCAACATGACTCGCTCCACTTGTGTTATAGGTTCCCTGGAAGAAGATCAAGTCTCCCGGTTTTGCTTCCGATGGAGATACCTGCGAACAGTGAGAACGAAGCCCATCGGCAGTACATCTTCCAATATTCCATCCATTTCCACAATTATTGATAACCCAGCTTACAAATCCGGAACAATCAAATCCACTTGGGGAATAACCACCCCAGACATAAGGAACTCCCAGATATTTCTCTGCTTCCCGGATCATCTTTGCAAACTGTGGATCAGATAAAGCATCTGTCGGTATGGTATAACCAAATCCTCCACTTCCGGTGGGTATGCTGTTTAAGTCAAACAGATAATCACGATTTCCATAATATTTGTTATATGCATCGTATCTTTCCTGTTCTTCTTCCGTCATGCGGCTTCTCAATACGGTATCCAGATTGCGGTTTGTCATCGTTACATCCAGACGGTTTACTTCTTTCGTGGTCGTAACCTGCACTTCCTGGCTTCCATTGCTGTCTGCTATGTATGCCTCCCATGTCTGGTGCCCGTGTGCGGAAGCTGCTGCATGGTTATCATAATAAACATCAAACTGAACACCATATCTTGCAAAAGCTCCGGTATCTTCTACTACATATTCCACACCATTCATAATGACATGGGTTCCCATCGGTACAAAAGGATTCGATGCATCTACGGCGATCGTATGATTGGCTGTCGGCATCGCACCACTGGCTGTCGGTCCTCCACTCCACTGCCCACAGCAGATGGAGCAGTTACAATACCCACTGGTGACAACCTGTCCCAGTGATTCTCCTACCCGGACTGTCTTTGTTTCGGTAACTGTCTCTCTGGTAGAATCTGTCGTAATACCA